>JBCQVD010000138.1:0-3655 GCA_047173405.1 Rikenellaceae bacterium | reverse complement strand
TGAGGTGGCTCTTCGATCTAGAGGTACACAAAAGCTCGCTCTATACACTCCACGTCAAGCATTGTTGATTCACACTGCGACACACCTATGTTATATCAAAGTTCAGGTTTTGACCTAGGTAAACGCAATACACAAGCCCAAGTAGATATTGTTAAGATGGAGCAGGGTGGGGTAGATGCCACAATTACAGTAGCATATATTCCGCAATCCACCAAAAAAAATGATGCTCCAAAACTAGCACTTTCGACACTTGTGAGATTTATGGATGATATATCTAAATACCCAGATTACGTATCACTTGCTCGAAATAGTAAAGATATCGCAGATAACAAATCAAACGGCAAACGCTCCATTATGCTCGGTGTAGAGAATGGGCTAGCTCTGGGTGATGATTTGTCAAATCTTGATATACTGCACGAAATGGGCGTTATCTACATAACCTTGTGCCACAATGGAGCAAATGATATCTGCGACTCTGCGGTAGGTGCCCCCCAACATAGCGGTGTGAGCGAATTTGGCGCAAGGGTTATCTCTCGCATGAACGAACTAGGTATAACTGTCGACATATCACACTCCTCTCATCAAAGCACTCTTGACGCCATTACGCTAAGCAGACAGCCAATCATAGCCTCTCACTCCTCATGCAAAGCACTCTGCGACCACCCACGCAATCTAAGCGATGAAGCAATCCACGCAATCGCCCAAAACGGAGGCGTTGTGCAGGTCTGCGCATATGCAGGTTTCTTAAGCCATACACCTAACGCCTCACGGCTCGATATTATTGAACACGCCGAACATATCATCAAATTGGTTGGGTATAACCATGTTGGCATAGGTTCCGATTTTGATGGCGGTGGTGGCGTTGAAGGTTTTATGGACTCTAGCGACTTCAAAAAGATCACTATTGATCTCCTTAGACAAGGGCACTCGCCTATGAATATATCCCGAATAATGGGAGGTAATATACTCCGAGTTATAACACATAATCAATTAGTATAATGGTACTTAACTATATATGGGCTGCTCTTTTTCTAATCGCCTTTGCCACCGCAGCGATATCAACACTCTTCGGAGGATGCACCAAATTGTTTGCGGATATGGTCACCGCCACCTTTGACTATGCTAAGTTGGGCTTTGAGATATCCATTGGGCTTACGGGGGTATTAACTCTATGGCTCGGCATCATGAAGATTGGCGAACGAGCTGGTGTCGTTACCGCGCTAGCTCGATTTGCATCACCTCTCTTTGGTAAATTATTTCCTGAGATCCCCAGTAACCACCCCGTTGTAGGCAGTATGTTTATGAATTTTTCGGCTAATCTGCTCGGTCTTGATAATGCTGCGACACCCATTGGATTATCTGTTATGCGTGAACTTCAGGATCTCAACACAGATAAAAGCCGCGCTAGCAACTCGATGATTATGTTCCTGGTAATCAACGCCTCGGGGCTTACAATACTCCCGATAAGTGTCATGATGTACCGCGCACAGATGGGAGCCGAGAATGCTGCCGACGTCTTTATTCCTATCATGATAGCAACTGGAGTCTCAACACTGACTGCAATCGCCGCAACTGCCATCAAGCAGCGAATAAACCTTTTCCAGCGCGCGGTCATAATACCCTTTGCGATATTTATTACACTTCTGGGCTGGCTAACATATATTTTTGTTACGGGCGACAAAGAGGTTATGTCGACTCATGCAACAACAGTATCGAGCGTGATACTAATGAGCATCATCTCGCTATTTATGTTAATGGGAATAATAAAGCGCATTAATATCTACGAAAGTTTCATCGAGGGTGCAAAGCAGGGATTCGCAACCGCCATTACTATCATACCGTACCTTATCGCTATTCTAGTTGCTATTGGAGTGTTCCGCGCCTCGGGAGCTATGGAGTATATCATTAGCGCCATGCGCATAGGTGTTGAATCACTTGGTCTCAACTCTGACTTTACGGGTGCGATGCCTACAATTCTTATGAAACCACTCAGTGGCAGCGGTGCGCGCGGAATGATGATAGACGCAATCAACGAATATGGCGTTGACTCATTTGTCGGACGTCTGTCAAGCGTCGTACAAGGATCAACCGACACCACATTTTATGTCGTTGCTCTCTATTACGGAGCTGTTGCAGTACAAAAGATACGCTACACACTCACCATCTCTCTCTTTGCAGATCTAATGGGTATCATAGCGGCTATTATCGTGAGTTATATCTTTTGGTAAAACAAAAAAAACTACCCTATGCAGGGTAGTTTAGATTCTCTGAAGTTGCACATTTGAGCACTTCATTTAAGTATTTATGAGCCTCCCATTTCGCCATCGGAAGGTCATTAAGCAGGTAATTACCACAATCACGAGCCGAGGCGCCAGGTATCTCACCCTCAAAAGATGCTACGAACTCGAACGTCTCAATCATCAGTGGCAGGATATCTTCGGTGGTAAGTTCCCCTTTCATTATCAAATAATTACCCGTTAGACACCCCATGGGTCCCCAGTAAACAATACGATCTGCCCATATTGGGTGATTCCTCAAAAAAGTTGCTGCAAGGTGCTCGATAGTATGAATGGCAGCACAGGCTAGAGCTGGCTCACGATTGGGTTCTTTCATGCGAATATCAAAAGAAGTCAAAACCTCTTCACCCACATTATCCTTTCTTGAAACATATATACCACGAAGTAAATTAATGTGATCTATTGTAAAACTTGCTATCTTTTCCATATTATAAAATCCTTTTGCTCTGCTTATTTCATCTTTAATCTCTGCCCTACACGAATTATCGAACGTGAAGAGATACCGTTTATGTTACATATATTAGTTATCGTTGTCCCGTATTTGCGGGCAATAGACGAGAGCGTTTCACCGCTCTTTACGGTATGGTACTGCGCTCCTCCAGATGAGGGGATGGTACTCTTTGTTAGCTGCGGTGATTTAGTTGTCGTCCTTACTCCATCCCTCACAATTAGGCGCTGCCCAATGCGAAGTGTTGATTTTGACGAAATACCATTCAATCGACACAGTGTAGATACCGTTGTCTGATTTCGTTGAGCTATACGCGATAGGACATCCCCCTTACGCACAACATAATATTTTATGCTTATAGCAGCCAATATCTCAGCCTCTCGCTGCTGCTCGTCATCGTTATTTGAGGCAATAATACGACCGCTTCGCATTGTTAAATATAGGCGTTTAGGCTGAATCGTATGGTTTTTGGTGTCAATTATTAGATTTGGGTCTATCACATGCCCAAGCATCCTAACCTCATAGTGCAGGTGCGATCCCGTCGAGCGCCCTGTATTGCCTGCAAGGGCTACTACATCGCCTGCCTTTACATGGTCGTTTGGTTTAACCATAAGTTTTGAGGCATGGGCGTACAGGGTCTCCAGCCCATTATGGTGGCGAATGACAACACAGTAACCATACCCAGAGCAATACTTCGCAAGACGCACCGTACCGTCAAACACTGCATATAAATTATCTCCCGTGTAGGCTTTGATATCAATACCATTGTGCATACGTGTTCTGCGCCAACCAAACGGAGATGTTACATGCCCATCTCCTGCTGGATAGTGCGCTCTTTCGAGTGTAAGGTCAATTACAGTATCACGAAATAGTATATTCTGCTTAAACTCATCTAACTAAGTTTAGTACT
>JBCQVD010000137.1:0-3679 GCA_047173405.1 Rikenellaceae bacterium | reverse complement strand
TGCAAGACCATGTATACCGACATTTAAGGGTTACTCGCCCGTTGTCGGGGGGTAGGTTGCTAGAGGTGGTGGGTGACCATCATCGTAGATAAATGATAGAGGTCTAAGGTTCGCCTTAGATACAGAACTCGGCTTATAGGATCTGCAAAATTAAAGGAAGGGCTTTATGCTCTTCCTTTTTTTTGTAAACAGTTTCTTGGCTCTATCTCTTTGATTGCCCTGTGCTCTTAGGGGTGCTATTCGTGCTTACCCCACCTCCAGCACTTGATCTGCTAGGTGTAACTCCGACGCCCCTTGTTGGCGAGGAGACTCTACTTGGAGTGCTCTCCACGCGGTTTATCTGAGGGCGACCACCTCCACTAGGGCGCTGTGTAGAAGAATTCCCCTCACTTGGACGTTGTGTCGGACGGTTCACCTCAGGACGACCACCGCTTGGACGTTGTGTCGGACGGTTCACCTCAGGACGACCACCACTTGGACGTTGTGTAGGGCGACCAACTGTGGGGCGTCCACCACTTGGACGGTGCACAGGTCGATTTATGCCAGGATGGTTACCTGTCCCTGGGCGGAACGCTGGATAACTGCCACTAGGACGGTGCGCTGGGCGATAGTATGGGTAGCGCCCCCACCAGCTCCACCATGGATTAAAGCCCCACGTAAATGACCACGACATATACCTGAACCCTCGATAGAAGGGGTCGAAATACCAATCATTATAGTAATATGGTGAGTAGATGTATACGTACGAGGTATTCACCGCCTCTTCGCCTGTATATTGCGCCACCTCCTCGTCTAACTCTTGCTCCATCGTAGAGTCCCAATATTGGTACTCGTAATAACTCGATGGACGTTGGTATGTGCTTTGGGTAAAATCAATCTTATCATCATCGCTAATAAGATCCGTAGGCTCCATGTAGATGCTATCCTGTGCACTCACAAAAGTCACAGAGACAAACATAGCCACTGTCAGTATAAATATATCTCTTAATCGTTTCATAATCGCTTTTTGTTACAAAACGCCTACAACACCTCTGTTGGTATGCGCGTATCACAAAAATAGTAATTTGTCGCGAATAAAGTTACAACCTATCTATTTTTTTATACTTTTGCTACATGAAGCAACGCATACTATTTGTCTGCCTCGGTAACATCTGTCGCTCCCCTGCCGCCGAAGGTATCTTACGCACAATGGTCGAGCGCAAAGAGTTAACAGAGTACTTCGATATCGACTCTGCTGGAACATATGGCGGGCATGCTGGAGAGCCTTCCGACGCACGCATGCGCGAAGCTGCATACACCAAAGGGTACCTTCTAACGCACCGTTCACGACAAATCACAGAAGATGATTTCTTTAACTTTGACCGTATTATTGTGATGGATGACAACAACTACCGCGATGTAACAAGGCTTGCGCCATCGCCACAGACGCGCGATAAGGTAGAGCGCTTCGCTCCACTATGTCGCACGCTTCAAGATGTGCACTATGTCCCCGACCCATATTATAGCGGACGCGAGGGGTTTTATCACGTACTTGAAATTCTGGAAGATGGTTGCACAACAATCATCGATGCTTGTAACGCGAAACCAAATAACCAGTAGCAATAGGCAACATCATCATACCTAGTAGCGGCATTACAACACTTAGGATCTTACCTGTTGCTGTGGTCGGATAGATTGATGCACCTACTGTCGTAAGCCCCATTCCTGCCCACCACAAAGCATCTCCAAAGCCTGTTAGCTCGGGATTTAGGTCGATCTCGCAGTCGTAAAAAAGTAGTGCAGAGAGATACGTTAGCGACATCATAGAGAGTATATAGGCATAAAATAACCGAGCGAAGGTCTGCTCTCGCGTAATCCATCTAATCACAATATAGAGTGCAACAAAAGCCCTCAGTTGAGGCATTATGCTCACTACCATTGCCCATTCACGATGTATATCAGCTCCATTGCTAGGTATTATTGTGAGATAGGGTAGCGAGATTATAAGTATTATGATATGCGAAAAGAAGTAGCGTATAGGTCGTCGATCTAAAATAGTCATCACAACATAGTCAACAATAAACAACAGGCATATAATAAGTTGTAGATTTACATACCATTTCGAAAATGGCGCCCTCTCGCCACCGATAATTTCAACCGATAGAGCCACAAGCAAAACGACACTCGCCGCCACTACCACTGGATCGAGCATCTTTTTTAATCTATATATCATGCTTGTAACATATTCAAAATCAATGCCACACAAAAAACATTAACATTTAGCTAAATTTTTTAGAGCAAAATAATTTGGTAGGTAATATTTTTTTCATATCTTTGCACACGCTTACAGCAATTAGGCGGGTTAGCTCAGCTGGTTAGAGCGCATGATTCATAATCATGAGGTCCCGAGTTCAAGTCTCGGACCCGCTACTTAAAAATGAGGCACTTAGAAGGATAAACCTACTAAGTGCCTTTTTTATTTGCACACGATTTGCACACGGTGGCGGCGAACTTACGGATCACACGCAAAACACACAGCAAGAGCGACTTATTTTAACTTCTCTTAAACAGTATAATGTTTAATATCTTATAGGTTTATCTCATTGCCAAATCTGAGAATATTATGAACGGTTGGTATGGCTAACTTGGTTGCTTGTAATTCAACTTGATGGCGAGATAACTCTTTAGAAAAGCCTTGTAATGTCGGATTTAATATTTCAGCTAAATCTTTGCTATTGTCACATATCTTTAGATGATTTTGTTCCACCATCATGTCATAAACTCTATATATCTGATAGTTTGACTCGTGTGTGATAAAGTCAATCTCTTGACCACTAAAAATCATCTTCTGCTCAAATTTATGAGATGTAGATTTTACGTCTACATAGACAATATTATCACGCAACTCTTGAATTGTAAAGTCATAAGGCAAACCTGACTCTGAAGAGCCATTATACCACGTAAATCCAGTAATCTGCCCATCAAACATTAATCTATCCAAGTATTCCGCAATAAGAGCTTCTCCTTTTGCGCCAATATCTTTGAACATTTTATTAGCTTTGTCAATATCGAAGCGTCTATATTTTTTATCTCGACTATCTATTTGAGAGGCAACCTCTAACTCTGCTATGAAATCTTGATTGCTATTATTAACTTTATTTTCCAGATAGTGGATTACATCATTGAAGTTTGGTGATGATGAATCTAAGCGACCTTTACAGTGCGATGTGGATAGATCGACAAAATTTGTTATGTCGTTGTAGTCGGCAGAGTGATCATTAAATAAATAGAATACAACCTCCTCACTCTCTAATCCAAACCACATCAAGAACCATCTATATGTAGTATCGTAATGTCTATATATGTCACTTATTACCGTAACAACAGAGGCGACATCTTTGCCACCTTTTCTAATCTTAGGACTTCTATATGAGCCATTGGGATTCTTAATCCTATCAAAAGAAAATTCCAATGGGGTACATTCATTATTATGAATAAACATTGAGGTTTCAACATAGTCTCTATCAGGTAGAAATTGTAAAATATCTCCAAATAACCCTATGTGTGTTGTATTGCCTTTAGCATCCCCCAAGTCGGGTTTCGTTAGCTCCTTGTATCCAATTTTACCCTCTGCGTGCGTTTTAAAGAACATAGCTTCCAATTTTATATTTTCCAAATAAATATTGCAATATAGCATAAA
>JBCQVD010000031.1:0-20616 GCA_047173405.1 Rikenellaceae bacterium | reverse complement strand
GTGCCCGCCACTCTCTTTAATCAACTGTTGCAGATGCTCAACGCCCTCACCAGATAGTCTACGTGTAAATATTTTAAAGAGCCGAACGCCTAATTTTAAGCTAGCAGAGCGTAATTCGCTCGGCGACTTTAAGGCTGTACACTCCTCGTCTAATAAAAGAATCGTCGTCCAATCATGAGCGCTTGCTGCCTCCCAAGCCAAACGAACGTATAAGGCATCATTAAATTGTAAATTGTGGCGCAGCGAGTTTATAACAAACTCCTTTGCGCTCTGCGCACTACACACTACACCTCGCTGCACATAGGTCTCCAACCCGTACGAGTGGGTGTAACCACCTATTGGGAGGGTTGGATCACTGAGGTGGAGTAGTCTAGTTAAGAGATCTCTACTCATGATGCGTTAACTTTGTGGCATAACCAACCACCTTAGATAGTAATCCAACACCGTGGTCATGTGAATGGTCGTGCGAGTGTGAGTGCCCATGCGAGTGATGGTGGTGGTGACCTCCCGACTTACTCTTAAGGCGTCTTTCGATTCTTCGCTCCTCCTCTTTGGGATTATATCCCGCCACCTCTAGCCACTTGAACATCGGCGCCTCGTATGGTAATACTATATCGTTACCATCAATATACAACGGCATGTGCTTGTTACCTATCTCATAACATACTGTCGCTAACTCAACCATATCTTTTGGTGAGATAACAATACATTGAGTCTTTAACACTCTTACGATAATTGCCGTATTGTCATCCATAAAGAGTATATCCCCATCTCGTAGGGATATATTCTCTGCTGTAAATTTACAAGCCACCTCTTGACCTTGAAGTGTATATTTACGGATTATACGCTTAGATAGTTCGTGCCACTCAAGCTCCAACACATCTAATTGTTTTGCACTGAGGTCAATATCAGCCTCACGCCCAATAAGTTCTTTTACTATAATCATCTTTAAAACATAAAATATCGCTGAGCAAGAGGCAGAGAGTCGGCAGCCTCACACGTTATGTGTACACCGTCAACTTCGACTCTATAATTCTCTGCATTCACTGTAATCTCTGGTGTTGCAGAGTTATGAATCATATCTTTTTTGCCGATATCACGGCACCCCTTAACAGGAAGTAACATCTTCTTTAAACCGTAACTCTCCACAACTCCATTTTCGATAGATGCTGCCGACACAAATGTAGCGCACGTAGAGGCGATAGCCCCTCCAAACGAACCAAACATTGGACGATATACAACAGGCTGAGGCGTGGGTATTGACGCGTTAGCATCACCCATCTTTGAGTGTGACACAAAACCGCCCTTGATAATCATCTCGGGCTTCGCACCAAAGAGAGATGGTTTCCACAGTACAAGATCCGCCATCTTGCCAACCTCCACCGATCCAATATAGTCGGCAATACCGTGAGCAATCGCAGGATTTATTGTATACTTAGCGACATATCGCTTAACCCTGAAGTTATCATTTCCTGCGCCTTCATCCTCCGCTAGAGCACCGCGCTGCGATTTCATCTTGCTTGCTGTCTGCCATGTACGTGTCACAACCTCACCAACACGCCCCATAGCTTGAGAGTCGGAACTCATGATACTAAAGACTCCCATATCGTGCAGGATATCCTCCGCAGCGATTGTCTCGGGACGAATACGCGAGTCAGCAAATGCCACGTCCTCAGGGATATTTTTGCTTAGGTGGTGACACACCATCAACATATCAAGGTGCTCATCTACTGTATTTCGTGTAAATGGACGCGTTGGGTTTGTCGATGCAGGGAGTACATTGGGAAACATCGCTGCTCGAATGATATCTGGAGCGTGACCACCTCCAGCACCCTCGGTGTGGTAGGTGTGGATCACACGCCCAGCTATAGCCTCCATTGTATCCTCTAAGAATCCCGCTTCGTTGAGGGTATCGGTATGTATTGCGACCTGAACATCGTATTTGTCAGCAACCTTAAGTGCTGCATCTATTACCGCGGGCGTAGAACCCCAGTCCTCATGAATCTTAAGACCCAAGGCTCCTGCCTCCACCTGCTCCTCAATAGGACGTGTTGTTGCACAGTTACCCTTGCCCAAGAAGCCCATATTGATAGGGTAGGCGTCCGCAGACTCCAACATACGTCTAATATTCCAAGCACCTGGCGTGATAGTGGTTGCGTTCGTTCCATCGTTAGGACCTGTTCCTCCACCAATAAGTGTTGTCACACCTCCACAAACAGCTGTTTCAACCTGCTGAGGACATATAAAGTGTACGTGCGAGTCAATACCTCCCGCAGTGAGAATATAACCATTACCTCCGTGCATCTCTGTCGAAGCACCAATGACCATTCCTGGTGTCACGCCATCCATTATATCTGGATTACCCGCCTTACCGATAGCTACGATCTTGCCATCGCGAATACCAACATCAGCCTTAACGATACCCCAATGGTCAACTATAATAGCGCCCGTGATACAGAGGTCAAGAACCCCATCCTCGCGCACGGCCGTACTATTTTGCCCCATGCTCTCGCGCACGGTCTTACCTCCTCCAAACTTAACCTCGTCACCTAGTACTGCGTAATCTTTCTCTATCTCAATAATCAGATCAGTATCTCCTAGGCGCACCTTATCGCCCGCTGTTGGACCTAAAAGGTTAGCATATTTTTTTCGACTAATTGTAAGACTCATCTCTATAATGTTTTAAAATTCCGACTCTTAACCCTATTCATCGCCTCCACACAACTATCTTCAGTTATCGAAGCACAGGTTAAGTTATTGACTCCAATAACCTTTTTGGCTCCACCTAGCTCCACCAACTCAACCTCTTTCTCCTCGCCTGCTTCGAAACGAACTGCTGTTCCCGCGGGGATATTAAGGCGCATACCAAATGCCTCCTTACGATTGAAAAGTAGAGCACGGTTGATCTCAAAAAAATGGATATGAGAGCCTACTTGAATAGGTCTATCACCCGTATTTATCACCTTAAGGGTTACCGTCGAGCGACCCCCGTTGAGAATAAGATCCCCCTCTGCTATAAAAAATTCTCCTGGTATCATATCTTCCTATCTTATTGGATCGTGAACAGTAACTAGTTTTGTGCCATCGGGAAAAGTAGCCTCGATCTGCACATCATGTATCATCTCAGCAACACCCTCCATAACATCTTCGCGAGAGAGTATCTCCGCACCTGAACGCATTAGCTCAGCTACGGTACGACCCTCGCGGGCGCCGTCTAAGAGGTGTTGGCTAATATAGGCTATCGCCTCAGGGTAGTTTAATTTTATCCCCTTCTCCTTTCTACGAGCAGCTACATCGCCAGCATAATATAAAAGTAGCTTTTCGCTCTCTCTCGGTGTTAAATGCATGTTATTAATGTTTTAATATCATCAACTACAAATGGTAAATTTTTCAATAGACAAATGTAATCATTTATCATCAAAAAAAGAAAAATGTTAATGGCTAATAGCTAGAAAAAATCCCAGCCACTAGCCACTAATCTATCAATTAAATTGCCCGAAAGCCTTTTAATTACTCATCCTTAGGCATAGGGCCTAACTTCACACCCTCTGGATAGTACTTCCATCCATCGCGGATCTTGATCTTATCATCCCATGGTAGCTTGTAGTTACCCTCGGCAAGATCCTTAACCCAAGTTAGGTAGTTCTCCTTCTCGCCACCTGCTTTTCCGACATACGCACGACAACCTAGGTTGAATATGTTGTTCTCCAACGCCCAGTTCTCACGAGCCTTATCAGCTAAACGTGGGAAAAGTTCTGCTGTAACGATCTCCCATGGGTTGCGGTGACCTTGTTGTATTACGTTACCGTCATAGTTACAAACTGTACCCTCACCGAAGTAGTAGAATACGTTGTCGTATCCAGCCAAGTTCACGCTGATAGTGTACATAAGGTTCTGCCAAGCATTTGTTCTGTTAGTCCAGATCCACTGGTCGTTAACCTGTGTAGAGTAACCAGAGATACGGATATAAACGTTACATCCCTTGTATGCAGCCTCACGAGCCAACTCTGGGAACATACCATCATGACAGATACAAACAGCTAGCTTAGAACCCTTTGGTCCATCACAAACTGGCATACCGTAGTTACCTGGTGACCATGGCTCGATTGGCACCCATGGTTGCAACTTACGATAGTGTAGTGCAATCTCACCCTTGTTGTTGATGATGATTGCAGTGTTGTATGGAGCTTTTGTTGGATCCTCGTTCTTCTCCATAATAGAGAATACACCCCAAACATCGCTCTCGATACAAGCTTGTTTAAAACGATCAACAACTGGACTATCGATGGTCAACAACATCTCATCATAAGTCCAAATTGATGTATTCAAACCCTGCGTTGAATACTCAGGAAATACGATTAGATCTAAATCTGGGTAACCTGCTTTTGTGTTCTTCAAAGCAGTACAAATTTGATCAACTTGCACCTGAATATCCTCTGGGCCTTTAATAACTGGCACTGGATACTGAATCATCGCTACCAATAGTGCCTCTTCCCAAGCACTAACACTTCCTGTACTTCCCATAACTTTTTTGTTTTAAATAAAAATAAATAAATTTGTAATTGTAACTAATCGACTAGTTAACAATCGTTTTGTTTCTGTTTGTGCGAGATTAACCACATCTCTATTTTTATACCGAAAGGTATGATTTCAACTCATCGTAATCAGCACTCTCCTTACTGAAGTTGCGAACCACCTTACCGCGATCCATTATATAATATTCGTCAGTAAGAAGTTTTGCAAAATCGAGCTTCTGCTCAACCAACAACACTGCGAGATTACGTTTTTTGATCTGATCTTTCAAAACATCAGCTATCTCAAGTGTGATAGATGGCTGGATACCCTCTGTCGGCTCATCCAAAATAAGGAGCTTTGGATTACCAACAAGCGCACGAGCAATAGCCAACTGTTGTTGCTGTCCTCCACTAAGGTTACCACCTAAACGGCTGCGAAAGCTCTCAAGAATCGGAAAAATAGAGTATATCTCCTCCTCATTAAAACGCTTTTGTTTTGTTGTAAGAGCCTCTGTTCCAATCAAAATATTTTCGTACACCGTTAACTTGGGGATAATTTCACGTCCTTGCGGAACATACGCGATACCGCTTTGTGCTCTTTTGTGTGTTTGAAGAGACGTAATGCTCTTTCCGTCAAAGATAATATCACCTTGCGTGCGGTTAACAATACCCATTATAGTACGCATTAGTGTAGTCTTACCAACACCATTACGCCCCATAACCGTGGTTACTTTACCCTGCTCTGCGTCAAGGTCTACTCCCCAAAGAATGGCACTTTGACCATACGCCGCATGGAGATCTTTTATTTCGAGTAATTTTTCCATCTTCTGAATCTCTATTTAGCGTTAAGTACCTGTGCTGAATCGGGCGCTCCAAGGTAACAGTCAATAACTTGCTTATTATTCTTTACCTCTTGGAAAGTACCCTCTGTTAGGATCTCTCCTCGAACAAGTACGGTCACCTTGCCATTTGCAATCTGCTCTACAAAGTGCATATCGTGCTCAATAACAATCACCGAGTGATCTTTACTTAGCTCAAGTAGAAGCTCTCCTGTCTTTGCTGTCTCCGCATCGGACATACCCGCCGCAGGCTCATCAATAAGAAGAAGTTTTGGATCCTGAAGCAACACAATAGCTATCTCCAACCACTGTTTCTGACCATGCGAAAGAGAACCCGCGATAGTATCCATCTCATCAATAAGATTCACTAACTCCGCAGTCTTTACGATCTTTGCCCTTTGAGGCGGAGTGAGCTTAAAGAACATAGAAGAGAAGACTCCTCTACTTCCCTTAAGACCCATGATCATATTATCAAAGACCGAAAGACCCTCAAAGACCGATGGCTTCTGGAACTTTCGTCCAACACCCATCTGGTTAATATCTATCTCTGTTCGTCCAATTAGCTCCTCGCCGTTAAACATTGCTGATCCTTGAACTGGAACCGTCTTACCGCAAAGCACATCCATAAGAGTCGACTTTCCTGCTCCATTAGGACCAATAATCACCCTTAGCTCGTTCTCGCCCACATCGAAGCGATCTAAACATAGCGCTACAACACCTCCGAAGGTCATCGTTACATTTCTTACTTTTAACATGGCGATTACATTTTTGAGAGTTTGAAACCCTTGATTTTTAACTTATCAGCGATTACCTTACCTAATCCAACGACACCCTTATCAAGGTAGAGGACCGTAACAACATAGAGTGCACCCAAGACATAAGGCCAAGCCTCTGGTATAAGTGAAGTAAATAAGCTATAGAGTAGATTGACAATAAGCGCACCGATAATGGCTCCCTTGAGCGATCCTCGACCTCCTAACGCTACCCATATAAGCATCTCAATAGAGGCTCTCACGTCCATCTTTCCTGGTGTTACGATACCTGTCTGTGGAAGGTATAGCATACCTGCAACCATCGCAATAAGCGCTCCGATAACAAAGATCGCAGTTTGGAAATTAGAGACCTTGTATCCCGTAAAGCGTAGACGAGACTCACTATCTCGAATACCCACCAACAACTTACCAAACTTAGACTCTGTGAGATACTTTGCTCCAATGTAAATAGCACATAGTACAATTACGGTAACTATATAGATACCTAACTTCACCACATCGCTACGAAGGTCAAGTCCCATAAAGCTCTGGAAGTTTGTCAAACCATTTGTTCCTCCAAGCTGAGTCTCATTTCGCGAGAACAACAGGAACATAGCCCATGCCATCGCTTGTGTGATGATGGCAAAGAAAACACCCTTTATACGGCGACGGAATATGAAGTTACTAATCATCGCAAAACCTACTGTTGCAATAATGGTCGCAATAATAGCACCTCCGAACGTTTGGAATGGTTGCCAGAATAGAGGTAGTGATTCTGCTTGATTCCACACCATAAATTGTGGAACTGCGCTTCCTTCGGGCAGGTTGAATATAGTGAGATACATTCCCATACCATAAGAACCAAGGCAGAAGAAGAAGGCTTGACACATCGACATGATACCTGTGTATCCCCACACTAGATCGACACCAATTGCTGCAATGGCAAAGCATAGGTAACGGCCCCAAAGAGTAACAGTGTCAATACCAATTAACCCCGTAAGATGCGCCACTGGCAGCACAACAAGGAAGACTAGTATCAGAGTATATAATAATTTATCTTTTTGCATAATATATTTCATTTATAGTGTAACGTATCAATCGTCGCCAATTCGTCCTTTGTCTGCGAAGAGACCCTTGGGGCGATATTGCAAGAAGATGATTATAAGTAATAGAATAAGTACCTTGCCATACACGGCCTCGAATCCTGCCTCAAAGAATTTCGAAAGTACACCGATACCAATACCTGATACGGCACAACCTGCAAGTTTACCAACACCTCCTGTTACAACTGTAAGGAAAGAGTCTACAATATAGTTCTGCCCCATGTTTGGTACAACATTACCAATCAAAGTTATGGCACAACCCGCAACACCTGCAAGACCAGATCCAATCATAAATGTTATCATATCAATCTTTTGAGTCGATATACCAACACATGCGCTCATATTACGGTTTTGGGTCACCGCGCGAATTCTAACACCCAGACGAGTGCGTTGGAATAGGAAATACACTCCGATAAAGATCACAACCGTAAGACCGATAATGAAGAGTCGGTTGTAGGGTAGTATCAAACCTGTATCAAATGTTATTCCTCCAGATAAGATCGCTGGCGCCTTAACTGTTGTGATATCCCCAAAGATAGAGCGCACAAATTGGATAAGAATAAGACTGATACCCAACGTTGCTAGCATACTCTCCAGTGGACGTGAGTAGAGGTGTCTTAAGACTAAACGCTCTATAACAAGACCAAATAGAGCCGCAACTATAAATGATAGAGGAATAGACAAGAAGAACGCTAAATCAAACATCGACTCTGGAAGCATTGCAGCAAAAATTTGCTGTACGCAATATGTTGTGTATGCTCCAATCATCAAGAACTCACCGTGACTCATATTGATAACGCCCGCCAAGCCATATACAATCGAAAGACCCAATGAAACCAATACCAAGATACTACCAAGGCTCAAACCGCTAAAAATATTTTGATAAATATTGTTGTTACGGATCACCATCTCATAATACTTAGCCAACTTCTCGGCCGAAGCTTTATTTGAATTTGTTACATCTTCACGTAGAATATACTCTAATATAATGTTAGAGAAGTACATATCGTTACTCTCGCTGATATGCTCTATTGCTGCTGATTGCTGGTCGTTATTGCCAACTCTTAGAAGCATGAAATTTAGGGCATTCTCGCCCTCCTTCTTCGCCTTTTTGTCTACCTCTGAACTAACTGCTGCAGTTAGATACTCAATATCCTCGGCGACTCCCGTTAATGAGAGTGTGGTATATGCCTCTACACGCACATCAGCCGACTCATTTTTAATGTTCAAATATGGAGTAAGTACACTTAGCGCACGTTTATCGCGACGCGAAAGCGATACTTTTTGCCCCTCATAAAGACCACCCTCAAGAATTGTGGCTACAAAACGAAGTGTGCTATCACCTCTTTGTGTCGCCAAAAAATCACAACCTTTGCTCATCTTCTCCTTCTCACCACTAAGAATGTCGGTGATCGCGTCGACCACCGACATTTCTTGTTGTGCAAAGAGTTGGCAACCAAACAGTAGCGATAGTGTGGTCATCAATATCTTATGCAACATAATAATTGGTTTTAATTTTTACTTGTAATACTGGCTAAATGGCTCTGGGATAACGATCTCGTCTGTGCAGTTTAGGATCTCGAACTGACCATCAGCCTTAATTTCACCGATCATAACTTGCTTTGCCAAGTAGTGGTTGCTCTCGTGCATCTTAACCTTTCCAGCAGGTGAATCAAACTCCATTCCCGAAAGTGCAGCAACTACATCTTTCACCTCGAAAGAACCAGCCTTCTCAACCGCTAATTTCCACAAGTAAACATCTGTGTATGCCCAACAGATTGGATCATCAGTCACACGAGACTCTCCACCAGGAAGTTTGTTTTTCTTACAATATGCCTTAAAGTCTGCAACAAATTTGTTGTTTGCAGGAGTATCAATACTCTGGTAGTAGTTCCATGCTGCAAGGTGACCAACTAGTGATGATGCATCCATTGCACGAAGCTCGTCCTCTGCCACTGAGAATGCCATGATTGGACACTTATCAGCTGTAAGACCCTGGCTAGCAAACTCTTTGTAGAATGGCACGTTACTATCACCGTTGATTGTGTTTAGTACACAAGCGTCACCCGATGCAGCAAAAGCCTTTATCTTTGTAACAACTGTTTGATAATCTTGGTGACCTAGTGGTGTGTACTCCTCGATGATATTAGCTGCTGGTACACCCATCGCAAGAAGATAGTTCTTCAAGATGTTGTTTGCTGTACGTGGGAATACATAATCAGAACCTAAAAGGTAGAACTTCTTATACGAACCTCCCTCATCGCTCATAAGATAATCTGTTGCAGGAATCAACTGTTGATTTGGAATCGCAGCTGAGTAGATAATATTTGGAGAGCACTCTTGACCCTCGAACTGTACAGGATAGAAAAGCAAACCATTATACTCCTCAAAAACTGGCAAAACAGACTTGCGCGACACTGATGTCCAACATCCAAACACTGACGCTACTTTATCTTTACCCAATAGATCCTTTGCTTTCTCCGCAAAAAGGTCGACGTTTGATGCAGGGTCGACAATCACAGCCTCAATCTGCTTGCCTAAAACACCACCCGCAGCATTTATCTCCTCAATAGCCATCAGTGACGCGTCACGAAGAGAAACCTCCGAAATTGCCATCGTTCCACTCAATGAGTGCAAAATTCCCACCTTTACAGTCTCTCCTTTTGAAGAAGATGTCTTTGTGCTCTGAGCAGAAGGGCATCCTGTAAAAGTCAACGCTGCTACGACCACCATAGCTGCTGCTGTCAATGTTTTAAATACTTTTTTCATAACCTAACAATTAATTAATAAATAATACCTAATGTGTCTTTCAACTGAATATCCAAAGTCTAGTTTATAAAAAACTTTACTTTATCAACTCAAACTCTCAATCTTCTGATTACCACTAGACCTTGAATTCAACCGCAAGTAAGCGACAAAATAGGATATATAGACCAATATTTATGTTGTGAAATGTTCTAATTAGAATAAAAATATAAAATCGTAAGTAAAACGGAGCTTTTTGTTTATAATTTATTTTAAAAATCGTGGTAATTGGGGAATTTAATAGACAAGGTAAAAAAGCTAAAAAAATTATAAATTATTCATTAAAGAGCATGTCTTAATACCAATAAAAAAAGATAGAGAGGTGTTTTGTAGCACCTCTCTATCTTTTTTATCGACTTACCTAATATACCTATTATTAATAGGTAGTATTAAACAATACTTGACAACATCTCCTCTAATCTCTCAGAATTTAAGTTGCGATATATCTCCCCAGAATAAGCGACAGCGATCTCTGACAGATCTTCCTGAGAACCAATACAGACAATCATAGCGTCGCTTATCTCGCTTAAACCAACTGCTCTATAGTGGTTATCCTCAAGATTTTTATGCGCAATACTTTGTGTCTGAGGAAGCGTACAGTTAGCCGAAACAACTCTGTGTGAATTTATCACAAGAGCGCCGCTATTAAGGGGCGAACACCTACATAAAATACTCTTTATAAGCTCGCCACATAATTTTGCATCAATATCAATTCCGCTATTAGCTATCAACTTTAGATCACTTACGCACGCAATGACTATGGTCAATCCACCTGTCTGCTCACCACTAAGATCACACACCGCCGATGTGATTGTTTGAACTGTTTTATTATGACTATCTGTCGAGCTACCAAAGAGTCGAGCGACGAAATTTAACGATTGTTGACGCATTCCAATCATCTGCAAAAACCGTCTTATCTCTGGTTGAAAGACAACAATAAGAGCGACTGCACCGACAGCCATAATTTGACTCATTATCGTTGACAGCAGCTCCATATTGAGCGTTTTGACAACGAGCCATAAGATATACAGAGCAAGAATACCCGCTATGATATATGGCGCATTTGTATTCTTTGTCGAGCGGTATATCCAAAATAGGATAACCGCCACAACAAGAATATCTATAAGATCAATTATGGAGAATGGAATAAACCACATATCGCAAAAAATCTACTAAAACTTCCCTATCTAGCCTTTACTTTGAGCTCTTTTGGTCCTGAGCGTATAGCTTGTTTGCCTCCACTAAAACTAAATTAGTTATGTTTAGCGTAGTATCAGCATCTATCAAAGCCGACGCATCGACAATCATTTTATAACGACCATCTGCATTAACTTGCTTTACAGCACGCGACAAAAGGTCCTGCGTGCGATTTGCAAAGACGCGGTTCTCCTCCTCTAGGCTTGAGATCTCTTTTTGTGTTGCTGTCTGGAAATCATTTAATTTACGCTCGATTGACTCCTGCTCCTTCTGCGCATTTGCAGAGGTGATAAGCCCTCGCTGGTACTTCTCTTGCAATCTAGCAGCCTCATTTTTTATGCTGTTCTCCTTCTGAGCCCATCTCTCTCTTGCCTTCTCGCCCTTCTCATTTAGAGCTACGCCCTCATTTTTGAAGATGTCACACTGTGCCAGCACCGCCTCTACACTAACGTAGGCAAAGTCACTAGCTGTCATTGTGGTTGCCTCTTGTGAGGCTGTCTCTGTTGTTGGGGTTGGGGTGTTACATGCCACCATTGTTATAGCTACAAAGAGAGCTAACGCAATAATTACTCTTTTCATGTCGTTTTAAAATGTATATAAAGTTTAATGTTAAATTTTAGTGTTACAGCACAAAGATAGAAAAATTTATTTACTTTTGTCATTATAGACATTTTATTATAAAACAACTATAACTATTCATGTACGAATTTATCAGAGGCAACATTGCCGAGTTATCTCCAACATACGCAATTATTGAGTGCGGTGGAGTAGGTTACCATATAAGCATCTCACTTCACACCTTTTCCCAGATAGAGAACGTCGATGAAGCGAAGTTATACACACACTATATAGTGCGCGAAGATGCACAGCTACTATATGGATTCTTCACAAAACTAGAGCGCGACCTCTTCAGATTATTAATTAGCGTTTCGGGCGTTGGAGGCAATACGGCACGAATGGTGCTCTCGACATATTCGGCAGGTGAGTTAAAGTCGATCATAGCGACACAGAACGCTCTACTGCTTAAAAACGTAAAGGGGCTAGGGCTTAAAACGGCACAGAAGATTATTGTTGACTTAAGCTCTAAAATGGTAACTCTTGGTGTTGACGGTGTTGAGATTGGGGAGTCACCTCAAGATAACACGGCTGCAACAGAGGCTATAGAGGCACTCGTGATGTTGGGCTTTGTGAAATCAGCGTCACAGAAGGTTGTCAAATCAATATCCGAAAAGTCACCAAACCTGAGCGTTGAAGAGATAATTAGGGAGGCACTAAAAAGGCTATAAAGCTAAATAGGGTAGCTAAAACAGAGCCTTTACGCTATGTTTTTTGTTTTTCTTAACTTTTTTATTAACTTTGCACTCTATGAATATACTATATAAGTTACTCTTTACGCTTATGTTTGTAACGACTCTGTGTGGTTGCGAGAATAGCGACGATGTTAATAGTGAGCAACAAGAGAGTATAGTCTCTTACCTCACCTCGACACACTCACCAAAATTGGTCACGGAGTCGGAGGCGCTAAGTTCTCTAGTCCCCGAGACACCCTTTTACACCAAAACAGGTTCGACTACATATATGTATGTAGAGGATTATTATAGTGCGGATCGTGAGACAATGCCAGAGATTGCCAATGGTAGCGTCGTAGAGCTAACATACACAATGTATGACTTCACAGACACAACAACACCATCCGTATATACACTACTATACACCAACGACTCGGACCTCAAAAGCACCCTTATTTCAGAGGGCTTCAATACTCTATACTGGGATTTCAACCCTTTAGAGATCACTATTGGTCAAGGTAGTCTATTCTCTACTGTCGAGAGGTTGATGGTAGGGTGTCATGAGGGCGATATACTAGAGTTTTATTTAACTACACACGATGCCTACGGCGATGTGATGGTTGGTGTTGCGGAGGAGGACTCTGCTGTGGCGTTATTTTGTGAAATACTTAAAGTTGTAAATGATTAATAAGATGAAATATCTACTCACTCCCGTATGGGGATTATTTGCGTTGCTAATGGTTCTATTGGCGTCATGCTCTGAAGAGACTCAAGTTATTGAATATGAAGAGATCGAGCAGTTAGTGCTAGACGAATGGATTGAAACAAACTCGGACCCCGCAATCGCTGCTCTTGCCAACTGTCGTCAAGAGCAAGGCTTCTATGTTACGGAGCTAGAGGATAGTGCCCCAACAGGAGATCCAATTATGGATATTGGACAATGCTGGGTTAATTATAATATGACAGCTTATGACTTGGAAGGAAATGTGATATCTTCTCGCAATGAGGTTGTTATATGGCAGCAGGGAACATACTGTGTTCGAACTCGTTACGTCCCAATATTCGAATTCATAACACTTGATGAGGACGATGATTTAGATTATGAAGTTCCTCCATTCCTATACTATGCACTTACACAAGAGCTAAATATAGATGGAGCGCCAGCATACATACGTGTGGGTTCCAAATTTAGGGTCTACACCCCCTCTGAGTATATCGGTGACGCTGCAACAATAGAGACTGGTTTTGGCGGTTATCTCTCATTTGGCGGTGTAACTCCGATGGTTGCCGATATCGAGATTGTTAGTATTGTTGCGAATATTAGCTCTTGGGAGACCTTTGCCATAGAGGCTTTTGCGTCTAACAACGGAACATTTGATAAGACTGTCAGCTACAATTCATCTACGGATGACGATGACGAGGATGCCATCGAGGAGTATAATGTTGCCAAAGAGGAGTTAGTAGATACATGGAGTAATGCACTCTCTAGTGTTTCGAATCTCTATATCAAACGTCGATACACACCTAGCGAGATCTTCACATATAGCACACCATATACACTCACGACACTTCCTGCGGGAGCTAGTCCATACGAAGATGTAGACGCTATGAATGAGGCTATTCGCGATGTGCTTATAGATCTTTTTGGCGAAGGTGAAATGGATGGTAACCGTATACTTGACAGTGAAGCTAATATATGGTATGTCGCACGCACACTAGATGGCTTTGTTTTTGACACCAACATAGAGGAGGTTATGGAGATTATAATCGGGGAAGAGGCATCGAGTAGCTATACCTATATTAGTTACTCGTCAGATGATGACGCGGATGATTATATCACAGCTCTCTACTACGCCATACCACAACTGCGTTATGGACAGTGGGCTTCATTTATCTTCACGTCTACTTATGGCTACGAAGAGGATGGTGCTGTAGCGGGAACAGTAACCGACGGTGGATCAACAACATCTCTTGCTCCATATACACCTCTATTATTTGAGGTATACATAGAGCCTCAATGGGATGTTGATTAGGTGTAAAATCAGCGAGTGAATGCGTAGAGGTTTGTATCTATGTAGACAAAACGCAAGGATAAGAGACTGTTTCTAAGAAACTGTTTAAGTTACTTGCTAAAAATGGAATTATGAAAAAAAAGGATAAGATAGAGTGTATTGAGTTGGATGATTTAGGTCTACTGCCAGAGCTATTTGATGGAAAGCATAAAGTTATTCCAATCGTAGCTAATGGCGAAGATGAGTTTGAGGAGATTGACATACCAGAGGTGATGCCTATACTAACGTTGCGTAGTTCGGTGTTGTTTCCAGGAGCAATCACACCCATCACCGTAGGTCGAGATAAGAGCATCCAACTAGTGCGCGAAGTAAACGAAGCGGAGGGCGTTTTGGGCGCTGTGCTTCAGAGAGAGAGCGAGGTGGAGGATCCACAGCCATCCGACATGTATAAGGTCGGCACAATGGCGCGTATTATCAAAGTCTTGGAGATGCCCAACGGAACTCTTACGGTTCTACTCAATGGACTCACTAAGATTGAGGTAGAGGAGTATTTAACCCTTACCCCATACATGAAAGCTAGGGTTATCCCTATGCGTGATAACAACACCGAGAAGGATAGTGTAGAGTTTGATGCACTTGTAGACTCTATTCGCGATGTCGCGTTGTCTATAATCAATATCTCACCAACAATGCCCAAAGAGGCAGCCTTTGCTATAAAGAATATTGATTCAAAACGAGGTATAATAAATTTCATCTGCACCAACCTTGAGTTGTCAGACGAAGACCGTCAGGTTCTTTTAGAGTCGGCGGGGATGTTGGCTCGTTCACGCAAGCTGCTGGAGATCCTTATTCGCATGCAGCAGCTAGCTGAGTTAAAGAATGATATACAACGAAAGGTTAAGGTCGAGATTGATCGTCAACAGAGAGACTACTACCTACAACAACAGGTACGAACAATACAAGAGGAGCTAGGCGACACATCTAATGCCGAGATTGAGGAGCTACGTGAGGCAGCAACAAAAAAGAGTTGGAACGATGAAGTCGCTGAACTATTTAAAAAGGAGCTTGCCCGAGTTGAGCGTCTTAACCCCGCTGTTGCAGAGTACTCGGTTCAGATGAACTATCTTCAGTTAATGCTTGAGCTGCCATGGAATGAAACAACCAAAGATAATCTTGATCTTAACAGTGCTCGCAAGCAACTTAATCAAGACCACTTTGGACTAGAGGAGGTTAAAGAGCGAATATTAGAACACCTTGCCGTAATAAAGCTAAAGGGTGATCTTAAATCACCGATTATATGTCTCTATGGAGCACCCGGTGTTGGTAAGACATCACTTGGAAAATCGGTCGCGGCAGCGATAGAGCGTAAATTTGGACGTATCTCTCTTGGAGGTCTTCACGATGAAGCGGAGATCAGAGGTCACCGCCGAACATATATAGGTGCCATGCCTGGACGTATCATCCAAACGATTAAACGCTGTGGGTCATCAAATCCAGTGGTTATACTCGACGAGATTGACAAGATCACAATAGGTAGCCACGGAGACCCATCAAGTGCACTACTTGAAGTCCTTGACCCTGAGCAGAATACAACATTCCACGATAATTACCTCGACACAGAGTACGATTTATCAAAGGTGCTGTTTATCGCAACGGCTAATAATATAGCAAATATTAACCCTGCTCTGAGGGATCGTATGGAGATGATAAATATTGCAGGTTACCTCCTCGAAGAGAAGGTCGAGATTGCATATAACCACCTTATACCGAAACAGCTTGAGGCACATGGTGTTAAGAGTGAACAGATGTCTCTTTCGCGCGAAATTATAGAGAAAATTATTCTTGAATATACGCGTGAAGCAGGTGTTCGCACCTTGGATAAGCAGATCGCTAAATTGGCACGAACTCGCGCAAAACAGATCGCCTTTGAGGAGAAGTATACAGTCGAGATATCGACACAAGAGGTTGCCGATATGCTTGGTGTTCCTCGTTATCTTAACGATACGTATGATATTGAGGGGTTAACGGGTGTTGTAACGGGTTTAGCTTGGACAGAGGTAGGAGGTGACATACTCTACATCGAGTCAATTTTATCACCTGGCAAGGGTAAAATCAACCTTACGGGTAACCTCGGTGTTGTAATGAAAGAGTCGGCAACCATTGCTCACGAGTGGGTTATGGCGAACTATAAGATACTAGGTATCGACCAAAAGCTTTTCGAGACAACCGATATCAATATCCATGTTCCTGATGGAGCGATACCTAAGGATGGTCCTTCGGCGGGTATTACGATGATTACATCTATTGTATCGAGCTACACAGGGCGCAAGGTTAAGTCTCGCATTGCAATGACTGGCGAGACAACACTTCGTGGTCGTGTCACCCCAGTGGGTGGAGTGAAAGAGAAGATTCTTGCCGCGAAGCGTGCAGGTATCACCACAATTATACTCTCAGAACTCAACCGCAAAGATATCCTAGAGGTTAAGGAGGAGTATATCAAAGGGCTAACGTTCCACTACGTGAAAACAAACTTAGAGGTTCTGGAGTTGGCACTTGAGCCAGTAGAGACCTCTTCAAAAAAGAGATAATGAAGGTTGTAGCTATAATACCAGCACGCTATGCGTCAACACGTTTTCCGGGCAAACCTCTATGCCAGCTTGGTGGTATAAGTGTCATCGAGAGGGTATATAGACAGGTTAAGCGAGCCGTTACGGATGTTGTTGTCGCAACTGATGATGAGAGAATTTTCTCAGCAGTAAAGAGCTTTGGGGGCGATGTTGTTATGACCTCGGAGCACCATAAGAGCGGCACAGATAGATGCTCTGAGGCGTATAAAAACTTAGAGGTTGAATATGACGTTGTACTTAACGTACAAGGGGATGAACCATTCATCACACCCGAGCAAATTCAATCTCTCATAGAGTGTTTCAATAGTAATGAGGTAGATATTGCAACCCTTGTAAAACCATACAAAGAGGACGATGGGCTTGAAGCTCTTCAAAATTCTAATACGCCTAAGGTTGTCGTAGATAAAGAGTGGAGAGCACTATACTTTTCGCGCTCGGTAATACCATACCTTAGGGGCGTTGAGCCTGAGAAGTGGCTTAGCTGTCACACATACTACAAACATATTGGCATGTATGGTTTCCGCAGTTCTACTCTGCACGAAGTGACACAACTTAAGCAATCACCTCTTGAAATATCTGAATCGCTCGAGCAGCTTAGATGGCTAGAGGCAGGGTATAAGATAGGTGTCGGAGTGACTAATATCGAAACTATCGGCATTGACACTCCCGAAGATTTAGTAAAAGCAGAGGCATTTCTAAAAAACTAAACCTCATAAATAATGGCTATTAAACTAATTGCAGGACCATGCGTCATTGAGTCGCAGGAGTTACTCGACACTGTTGCTCAACGTCTTGTTGATATTCGCGAGAAATTAGGGTGTGATATTATATTTAAGGCTTCATTCGACAAAGCAAACCGCACCTCTATATCATCATATCGAGGTGTTGGCTTGGAGCGAGGTCTAGAGATGCTTGCTTGCGTGAAACAACGCTGGGGGCTGTCGCTACTCACCGACATTCACGAATCTTCACAAGCAGAAGCTGTGGGGCAGGTCGTTGATGTTCTTCAGATTCCCGCTTTCTTGTGTCGTCAGACAGACCTTTTAGTTGCTGCTGCCAAAACTGGAAAGATTGTAAATATTAAGAAGGCTCAATTCCTATCTGGTGAGGATATGATATACCCATTCCAAAAAGCACAAGAGGCAGGCGCCAAGGAGATATGGTTGACCGAGCGCGGTAATATGTTTGGCTACAACAACTTAGCTGTTGATTTTCGTAATATCCCCGACATGTTAAAGATTGCACCTACTGTAATTATGGACTGTACACACTCTGTGCAGCGTCCTGGAGGTGCTGGTGGTAAAACAGGAGGCAACAGAGAATTTGTCCCTATGATGGCTCATGCAGCCAAGGCTTTCGGTGCAAATGGATACTTCTTCGAAGTGCACCCTGATCCTGATAAAGGTATGAGCGATGCTGCAAATATGCTCCACTTAGATGACCTAGAGGGATTAATTAAAAGTTTACTTTAATGTCACAACAACCATATACGCAAGATGCAATTCTTTCGCTCGCCCGCGAAACAATATGCACCGAAGCCGAAGCTCTGCTACAAATGCAGAGTAAATTAGGCGATGAATTTATAGCTGCTGTAGAGATGATTCTCTCTAGTCGAGGTAAGGTTATTATGACAGGTATGGGAAAGTCAGGACTCATAGCCCGCAAGATTGCTGCTACTTTAGCCTCTACGGGAACACCTAGTTTCTTTCTACACCCCGCGGAGGCTTTCCACGGTGATCTAGGAATGATCTCTAGCGAAGATATAATTGTAGCTCTCTCATACTCGGGCGAATCGGATGAAGTACTCAAAATTATTCCATTCCTTCACTCTAATGGTAATAATATGATCTCATTCACAGGAAACAGAGAGTCTACACTAGCCAAACACTCCAACATAACCCTTGATGTGGGTGTTGAGCGTGAGGCGTGCATCCTAAAACTAGCACCGACCTCTTCGACAACATCACAACTCGCCATGGGTGATGCACTAGCCGTAGCACTTATGAAGGCTCGTAACTTCACGAGCGTTGATTTCGCACGTCTCCACCCTGGAGGAAGCTTAGGTAGGCGCCTGCTTATGAATGTAGGTAATGTGATGCGCAGCCACGATCTACCAATCGTTGGGGCTGAGTGCATAGCCAAGGATATGATCCACGCAATTAGCCGTGGTGGACTAGGTTTGATTATCGTGTGTGACACGGATAACAACATCGAGGGAATCATCACAGATGGAGATATACGACGCGCGATGGAGAGTCGTGAAGCTGAATTCTTCAAAATCACAGCCAGCGATATCCTCACTCCAAACCCCAAACGTATTGCAATGAGCGAGAAGTTAATAGCCGCAGAGAAGATGATGACAAGCAATAAGGTTAACTCTCTTCTTGTCGTCAATGATAGCGATAAACTTATCGGTATAATCCAAATCTACGATATCAAATTATAATTCAATAGTTCTACATAATTAATGTCTTGTAAAATATGATCTGTCTAGGCTATGAGCTGTAATACCGCTAAATACCTTGCGGACAAAGACACTCTGTAAACAACAAATAAAATAGGATATTACATCTCCTTTTCGTAGAAAATAGCATTAAAAATTGTGCATTTTGACTTTTTTGTGTTATTATATTGTAATTAATTTATTATAATTGTATTCAATTACAATATTTTCTTACATTTGTCAAAATAATTAACAGAATTATTGATAAGTGTGGGATGCCGAAAACATTAGAGTAGGCAAAAATAAATTATTTTATCTCTATGAAAAAGATTTTACTTTTAGCAAACATTGTTCTTTTTGGTATACTGCTTACATCTGTGAGTTGTTCCTCAGAAGACGATGGTAATGGCAACGGTCTGCCAAGTGCCAACACGAATGCAACAAAACCAACTATTGCTGAGGAAGATGAAACAAAAACTCTTCCTTCTCTTGCTGTCTCAGAGTATGATGAAGCAACTGGGATTCTTACTGCTAGTATGCTAGGTATTTCCAGCACAAACAATGATGGTACTTTTGTTGAACTAATTGGTACAGGTGAAAAGGATCAAAATGTATGGATTGATATTGATGGTGTACCTGTTGGGTTCACTGTAATCAATGGAGAAGAGGCAGTCGCTTTATCAAGAGCGGGCGTAAGTACAACAAAAACATTAGCAGACCTAATCTTCTTAGTTGACAACTCTGGTTCTATGTCACAGGAAGCTAATACTGTTGCTGAACAACTTATTGATTGGAGTAATGAATTATCTGAAATTATGGATATTCAATTTGGTTGTGTAGGATATAGCGAAACTAGAGTAAGTGGCGCTATTGATCTTACTGATGTTACATCCCTAAGTACTTACTTGAATCGTTACACAGGAACAAACCGAACTGTTGGGTATGATGAGAATATCTCTAGCGAAGTAGAAAGTGCTGCATCATCATTTTATGTTGGAGGTGAGTGCGGGGCAATGGCTGCATATTTTGCTGATA
>JBCQVD010000136.1:0-3704 GCA_047173405.1 Rikenellaceae bacterium | reverse complement strand
TTCATATTGCATACTTTTTGTGTGGTTAATCAAACGTATGCACAGACTCTCGACTTCTAAAGGGCGGAACTTTACCAGAGACTCATCACAAATAGTCGAGAGTTGCACATACAACTCCTGACTGTTTAATTGTGATTATTGTTGAAAATTCTGGTAAATTTCGCTCTCTAAACAGTTTAGAACATTATTTCTCCTATGTTCGTATACCAAAACTACTCAAATTAAGGTATTGCTACAACCTTTTACACTATTATTTTCAAATAAAATTTTAGCGACAATCATATATTGTTGACTGATAGTTGTTTATGTGGCAGGTGTACTTTGCTGAAAAGTTACGATGCAATAATAGTAAATGGGAGCTTGCTCCCCGCCCGTCGGCGTGAGACAGTAAGAAGCAATACAAAAAAATAGCTCCGCGAGAAGCACCCCGCAGAGCTAAAAAGAGGGTGACTAATAAGCCCTCTTTTTGCCTTGTTAGTCGGACTCTTAAAAAAGCCTCTACTTTTTCAACATATCTGTTAGCTTACTATAGAATACATCGTTCCACGCTACGGGCTTAGTGTTCACACCCTTGAACCACTTAACCCACTGTTGTGTCAGTTCGGCAATGACCTCTGGGTGTTTAGCTGCCACATCAAATGAGTCCTCCTCGCGAGCCGAGACGCTCATATCGAAGAGATGCGTCTTTCCCGTAGCCTCGAAGTGCACGAGCTTCCACTTCGGTGTACGTACCGCCCACGCAGCAGGTGGGTTGTCGTGGTTACCTGGGGCTGGGATAGGCATCATACGCTTATTCTCGTGGTAGGCATTACCGCCCGCCCAGAAGAGGCAATCATGAATATTCTCGCTATATCCACCCTTGAAGAGGTTAGACATATCAATACCATCGAACTCCTTGCTCTTATACTTGATATTAGCAACCGAGAGTGCCGTAGGGAGAATATCTATTGATGAGACGATCTGATCGCGCTGTTGCCCAGCATCTATCACCTTCGGGTAACGCATCATATACTGCACACGCATGCCGCCATCCCATCTCTCACGTTTGTTACCTCTCAACTCGCCATTGTTGCCATTCCACCAGTTTGGCAGACCTCCATTATCAGAGATAAAGACCACCATCGTATTGTCATCAATACCACAATCCTTAAGCGCCTGCATCACCTCACCGACACCGCGGTCAAGCGTGTTGAGCATCGCCGCGCGGATCTTCATCGCCCGATCAGGGATATTGGTATGTTTGGCTATCTCCGCTTGTGGAGCTTGAAGTGGATCATGCACGGCACTGTACGCCAAATAGAGCATAAATTTATCATCTTTATTCTTCTTGATGAAATCTACTGCTCGATCAGTAAGTTCGTAGGTGAGGTAACCGTGGTCTGTAACTTTTTTACGACCATCCATTATAGGCGCTGGCTTTTTATAGTAGTGAAACGCCTCTATCTCCGGATCATTGAGCGCGAAGAAGTTAGTCTGTGCACTGCAAAAGCCCCAGAACGAGTCAAAGCCCTTATCGAGCGGGTACTTACCCTCGGTATGCCCACCGTGCCACTTTCCTAGCGCTGCTGTCTTATAGCCCGCCTTCTTAAAGTATGCAGGCATCATCTTCGCCTCAACGGGCACTCCCGCGCCGCGCGCTTGAAGGTCGCAGTTCGAGTAGATACCGTAGCGCTGTTGGTAGCGCCCCGTTAGTATTCCCGCACGCGAAGGTCCACTCGTCGAGGCACTCACATAACCCGACTTGAAGATTATACCCTCACGACCAAACTGGTCGAGGTTGGGCGTCAACTTATCGTACGGCGCCTTCGCCCCATAGACACTCGTTGCACTATAACCCATATCGTCCGCTACAATGACAATTACATTTACACCCTCTTCGCCACTTGACGACTTACCATACGCTGCATTAGAAGCAGCCACAGCAGCGCAAGAGAGCGCTGCTGTGAATATTAATTTACTCTGCATAAAATACTATTTTGCATTTACTACCATATACCAAGCCGAACAAACCTTACCACTTGAATCGGTAAAATCTATTGTTAGCGAGTGGTCACCCTGAGGCAACTTAACATCCTTAAAGACTACGGCAGGCGTATCGGTTGGGAAATCCTTCTGCTCGGCGATAACCTTTTCGTTAACTATCAACTTAGCGCTCTTAAGATCCTTAATCGCTGCTCCCGCCGCGTAGCTTGTACCATTAGGGATCTTACGTCCTTGAGGTGCTGGAGCGTCTAGGTTAAGACCAGACTCTGGCGACCATCTGTAAGCTGCGATATCATACTTGCGCGCCTTTGGCACGTTCACGCTCCAGAAACCTGGCGTCGGACGATCACCCCTATGAAGAAGTGTGAAGTTCCAGACGTTAGTACCGTTAGTTAGGTCGTGAATATCGTGACAACAGAGAGTAACACTCTCGCCCTTAACATCTGTCTCAAGAGGAATAGTGAATCGAACCTCCGAGTCCTTAGATGTCTTATCCCACCATGCTGCATACTCTGCTTGTAACTCCTTGACAACCTCTGGGTACCTGTCCGCAACATTGACTCTCTGCTCACGGTCATTCGACATATCATACAAAGAGACACTCTTACCCCCTAGTAGACGCCAATCATCCTTCATCACGCAGTACATCTTGTCCCTCTTAAGGAACTCTTCGCGTTGTGTATCTACAACGCCTACACGACCCTTACGGCTCTCGGGTGATAGTATATTGATACCATCGTACTTAACCTCGCGCTTAGGCGTAAGGCTACAAAGGTCGATGAGTGTTGGCATGACATCGTAGTTTGTAGCAAGCTCTTGGGTCTTAGTTGGGCGAACGCCTGGGATGTGCATCAACATAGCTTGACGGTGACCTCCCTCATATACAGTGCCCTTAGTTCCGCGAAGTCCACCATTATAACCTCTCTTCATATAACCCATCTTGTCATAAGCCACGCCTCCTGCACTACCATTATCACCTAAGAAGATCAAGACAGTATTATCATCAACCTCCAAACGCTCTAGCAGCGAACGCAACTTACCAACATTATAGTCGATATTTGAAATCATACCATAAAATTGAGGGATGACAACATCCTTATTACCACGATAAGGCGCTGCCCACCTCTCATCAACGTGGTATGGACCGTGAGGAGCATTGAGCGACAAGTAGCAGAAAAACGGCTTGTTCTTATCCTTGCTCTCGACGATAAAACGCTCCGTCTCATTAAACCATATATCGGTACAGTATCCACTCTGCTTCTCGGGCGTATCCTTACCACGGAAGTATGTATCTTCGAAGTATGTGTTTCCCCAATAGTCTGGTGTTTGACCTACGCCACCACCTTTATGCCACAGCACATCCTCGAACCCACGGTCTGCGGGGCGATAAGGGTAGTTATCACCAAGGTGCCACTTACCATACATCGCCGTAGCGTAACCGCTATCCTTAAACGCCTCTGCCATAGTGTAAAGCTCTGGGCTGAGGATCGAGCGACCTCCAATCGTGTGCCATACACCTGTGCTGTTGCCGTGCATACCTGTCATAAGACCCGAACGCGTTGGTGCACTTGTGGTTCCAGTGTGGAAGTTATCAAAACAGATACTCTCAGAGCACAACTTATCCAACTCAGGGGTATTGATATTAGGGTTTCCCGTATAACCGACATCTCCATATCCCTGATCGTCAGTCATAATTAGGATAACGTTTAGAGGCTTTTTCT
>JBCQVD010000030.1:0-20720 GCA_047173405.1 Rikenellaceae bacterium | reverse complement strand
ACCAATACTTTAGGTTAGAGAGCAAGAAGTGTTGCACCTCGCGCTTACCATAGTCAAAGGTCTTAGAGTCCCAGTATGGTTGATAACCAGCCTCCCCCGCTTTGGAGTAGAGGTGGTCGGAGCCATCAAGTTCGTTGATACCCTCGTTTAGGTTCTTCACGTAGTGAGCGTGCACAACATCCATAATCACAGCTATACCCAACGAGTGAGCGTGGCGCACCAACTCCTTAAGCTCCTCGGGCGTTCCGAAGCGCGATGATGGAGCGAAGAAATTTGCCACATGGTAACCAAACGATCCGTAGTAAGGGTGCTCGGCAACTGCCATAAGCTGAATAGCGTTATAGCCACTCTTCTTAATGCGGGGTAGTATCTTTTTCGAGAATTCGACATAGGTACCAACGCCCTCTCGCTGCTGCGCCATACCCACATGTGCCTCGTAGATCAACAGTTGGCTGATCTTCGAAGCATCAAAACGATCACCCTGCCAATCAAATGGCTCGGTATTCCAGAATTGCGCTGAATAGTTTTTTGAATAGTCGTCCTGCACAACACGCGTAGCGTAAGCGGGGATGCGGTCATGCCAACCATTAGCTCCATTCACATGTATCTTATAGAGCGAATTGTGAACAAGGCGGTATGAGTACATCGCATCGGGCAAGAAGATGCTCCACACGCCCGACGAGTCGCGCTGAAGACGTAGCTCCGTACGCTGCCAGCTGTTAAACTCGCCAAAGATATAGACGTCGTGCGCCTCAGGGAGCCACTCTCTAAACCACCAACCCTGCATCTGAGGATCATACTGCCAGCCAAAGTATTTGTGTCCATTGGCGTAATCGACAATAGAGCCTGCGCTACTCTCGATCTCGGCTACTCGCTCTTTGTATAGTTGGTGACGATATGTAACTTCGTCGGCAACGGGCAATAGCCACTCGTCGCGCTCGATAATAGGTAAAAGTTTCGGATTATCACTCATAACAAATTGGTGTTGATTATAGACAAATGTACTATTTATTTTTGTAAAATATCCCAATCTTGTCAACTTTTTAAAATTTAAAGGGAGTTCTATTATCTCCCTGATTTTAATTTCTGGTTAATAATTACTCATTTTTGGTTTTACAAAAGTGGGTTGTAGTGGCTCTACCACCGATTTTTGTGAAATCGAAAAGGGGTGGTTAGTAGCCAAAAAGTATTTTAGGGAGATAATAGAACTCCCCTTAAACAGCTTCTTACCTCATAAAACTTAAGAAACTATTTTGGTTTTCACAGTTTTTTGCATATTTTTGCAAAATACAAAAAATTTAAGAATCTGTTTAAGTTTTTCTCGCTAAATTTGTTAAGAGAGATGTTGCTTTAATTCTCTCTCTTTACAAGAGGCGCATAGCGGTGCCTATGTAACGAGTGTAAAAAAGTGAGAAGTGAAGTGACAGATCCTTAACAAATTAGATGAAAGAAATTTAAACAGATTCTAAGATTATGCAGAGACAACAAATTGAATATATCGTAAGCACAGCTTGCACGATGTTTGTAGAACATGGCATCAAAACAGTAAGAATGGACGACATCGCTAAAGCCACTAAAGTCTCTAAAAGAACTCTTTACGAGATATTTTCCGATAAGGAGGGGTTACTTTCGCAGGCGATGAAGTACTACTTCGCCAGACTAGACGTTGAGAGAAACAATGTCTCCAAGGACGCTACCAACGTCCTCACAGCCGTACTTGCCTCTTCGGAGTTTATTATTCTCAACTCCGAGGTTGCGTGGCGCACGCGTATGGATCTAAAGAGATTCTACCCTTCGATTTTGGAGATGATCGAGAAGCACAACTCCGAGGTCAACAACCGAGAGTTCAAAGCACGACTATTGAAAGGTATCGAAGAGGGGCTAATCCGTTCGAACATCAACATAGAACTAGCAATCAGCATGTTACGATATGTAGCACTTGGCATCGTCGAGAGCGATAGCCGCATGGCTCTACCCACAGGGCTATCTCAAAAACAAGCATTCTTTGAGTCTCTGGTTAACTTCCTGCGAGGCATAGCCACAAGCAAAGGGATCGAACTAATAGATAACCACCTACAAAAGAGTTAACACCACTAATCATGAATATCAAAACTAAACTACTCCTTTGTGGGTTATTTCTACTCTGCGCCAGCACCTCAAAAGCGCAGATAGTGCTCGACATCAACAAAGCCGTCGAGATAGCACTCAGCGATAATCCGACCATCAAAATTGCCGACAAAGAGGTCGAGCGCTACGACTATGTTCGCAAGGAGACTATGGGTGCACTTCTACCATCCGTGTCGGTTAGCAGCGAGTACGGCCGCACGCTCAAGAGTTCAAGCCTCGCAAAGGGTTTCTCACTAGGTAAGTCGCAGTATGACACCTACACAACAACAGGAACCGTTACCCTAGCCCTCTACAGCCCATCGACCTATCGCACGCTACATATGAACAGCGCACAACGCGAGGCTGCCATCGAGTCGGCGCGCTCGTCACGCCTCACACTCACCGCTCGCGTCAAGGAGAGTTTCTACGCTGTGCTTCTAGCGCAACATAGCCTTATTGTTCTGGAGTCATCACTCCAAAATGCTAAACAGACGGTCTTCGAGACACAGACTAAATTCGACAACGGGCTTGTTGCAGAGTACGATCTACTCACCGCCCAAGTACAACAAAGCAACCTCGAGCCATCGGTAATAGAGGCACGAAGCTCAATCACAATAGCCAAGGAGGTACTTAAGATGTATCTCTCAATACCCCAAAACGTATCTATTGAGCTAAAAGGGGAACTACACAAATTAAAGCTGGATATAGTCGAGAGCTTCACTAGCTTATCGCATGACCTCTCAAACAATAGCACACTCAAATCTCTCGAACTTGAATCTGTGGTTTTGGAGCAGTCGCTACGTGTATCAAACTCTTCGCGACTACCCTCACTCTCGGCGTACGGGACAATATCGTACACGGGTAACAACATGGGTTCATTCTCGCTGAGTTCAACCGAAAGCGACACCTCCTCGAGCGACGACAGCTTCTTCTGGCAGAGTCCATCGAGCGCAGGCATACAACTCACCATACCCCTCTTCTCGGGGCTAAGCAACACCTACCGTTCACGACAGATAACAAACCAGATAGCGCAGTTAGAGCTTCAGAGGCAGAACGCGCAGCGCGAAGTAGAGGTTGGGCTGAGCGAAGCCATAAATAAACTCATCACATCGCGTGAACAGATGTTCGCACAAGAGACAACCGTCCAACAGGCGAGCCGTGCCTACTCCATCGCACAAACTCGTTACAGCGCAGGGGCAGGGACAATACTCGAACTCAACACCTCGCAGTTGGCGCTCACTCAAGCTGAACTAAACCTATCACAAGCAATATACAACCTACTTGTAGCTCGCAGCGAGTATGACGAGATCATAGGCAAGGAGAATTAAAAACGTCAAACTATTACTTAGATGAAAAAGATATTTTTTGCAACAATGCTTATACTCGGAGCCATCGGGTGCGCTCCAAAAGCGACAAACAACGATACTGAGAGCACGCCAAAGTCCGTAGCGACTAAAGTAGCCACAGCCCAAACGGACGTCATCTCGCTCGACGAAGTGTTCACCTCCGAGATCGAAGCGTACCGAGAGAACGATATAACTCCAGCGGTTAGTGGCGTGAGGATCGAAGAGATCATGGTCGACGTAGGGGATCGCGTCAAAAGAGGTGAGCTACTCGTTAAGCTCGACCCCACGCTCTACAATCAACAGATGATAAATGTCAACAAACTACGATCAGATGTTGAGCGACTCCAACCTGTATATGAAGCGGGGGGTATCTCGCGCCAAGCCTTTGACGACGCAAGCAGCGCCTACGAGCTACAAGAGGAGATCGCGCGCAACCTCAAAAAACATATCGAGTTACGCTCACCCATCTCGGGCGTTGTCACCGCTCGCAATAGCGAGGCTGGAAACCTCCTAAGCACAACGCCTATCCTGCACGTAGCCCAAATCGACACCCTCAAGGTTCTGGTAGATATCTCGGAGCAGTTCTTCCCAAATGTAAGCGAGGGGATGAGTATCGACCTCACGCTCGATATCTACCCCGAGGAGCTTTTTAGTGGCAAGGTATCACTCATGTATCCAACCCTCGACGCAGAGTCGCGCACCTTCAAAGTCGAGATCACGCTCCTCAACAAAAGAGGGTTACTGCGCCCTGGAATGTTTGCTCGCGCACATTTTAATATGGGTAGCCGACAAGCTATCACACTTCCCGATGTCGCTATCCAGAAGCAGTACGGAACAGACGATAACTTTGTATACGTAATAGAGAACGATATAGCACAACGCCGACTAGTAAAGATTGGACGACAGCAGGGTGAATTTATCGAGGTCACAAGTGGTGTCAGCGCGGGTGAAAAGGTCGCCATAACAGCCTTCTCGCGCCTAGATAATGGTGTTGAAGTTAACGTAAAATAGCCTATAATCATGAAGATATACGAAAGTGCTGTAAAGAAACCCATCTCCACCTCTCTAATATTTATTGGAGTTGTGATATTTGGACTATTCTCGCTCAACAACCTCTCAATAGACCAATACCCCGAGATTGAGATCCCTCAGATCTCAGTAATCACCACCTACCAAGGGGCCAACGCCAGCGATATAGAGACCAACGTCACGCGTGTACTCGAGGATAACCTCAACACCGTCGACGAGCTTAAGAAGATAACCTCCGAGTCGTCCGACAACACCTCACTTATAACCCTTGAGTTTGAGTATGGTACAGACCTCACCGAGGCGGCAAACGATATCCGCGATGTCATAAGCCGCATACAAGACTACCTCCCCGAAGATGTAGACTACCCCACCATCTTCAAGTTCTCGACCTCGATGATGCCTGTGATGATGCTTGCCGTGACCGCCGATGATAGCTACGCTGCACTCTCAAAGATTCTCGACGAGAAGCTCGTCAACGTACTCAACCGCGTCGATGGCGTGGGTGCCGTAAGTATTATTGGCGCACCCGAGCGCGAGATACAGGTGAATATAGACCCTCGCAAGCTCGACGCCTACAACCTCTCGGTAGAGCAGCTAGGGGCAATCATCGCCGCCGAGAATGTCAACATACCAGCAGGAACAATAGATATAGGCAATAATACCTTTATAGTCAAGAGCGATGGCGAGTTCACCTCTAGTCGAGAGCTTAACTCCATCATCGTCTCCAATAAGGGCGGGCGTAAGGTTATGCTCAAGGATATAGCACAAATCCGCGATACCCTCGCCACAGCAACCATGGACGAGCGTATCAATGGCGAACTAGGTGTAAAGGTGATGATCCAGAAACAGTCGGGCGCCAACACAGTCGATATCGTCAAGACAATCTACGATCGTCTGCCAGCCATCGAGAGGTCACTCCCCTCGGATGTCAAGGTAAATCTAATTTTTGAGGGTTCGCAGGAGATCACCGACAGCATCAACTCCCTATCACAGAGTATTATGTTTGCATTTATCTTTGTGGTATTTGTTGTTATGTTCTTCCTTGGGCGCTGGAGAGCTACCTTTATCATCTGCCTCACCATCCCCGTATCACTCATTTGTTCATTTATATACCTCTTTGCCACTGGCTCAACACTCAATATCATCTCGCTCTCGTCACTCTCTATCGCCATTGGAATGGTTGTCGATGACGCTATTGTGGTGCTCGAGAATATCTCCTCCCACATCGAACGAGGTTCAAACCCCAAAGAGGCGGCAATCTATGCAACCAATGAGGTGTGGTTATCGGTAATCGCCACCACTCTAGTTGTTGTCGCTGTGTTCCTGCCACTCACCATGGTTCCTGGAATGTCGGGTATTATGTTCCGCGAGCTAGGGTGGATCGTAACCATTGTAGTGAGTGTATCTACCATCGCTGCAATATCCATAACCCCGATGATGTCGGCATACCTACTCAAGAGCGACGGCGGAGTGCACACATACAGAGGGCTAGGCATCATATATAAGCCCGTGGATAAATGCCTCGAGCTATTGGATCTATTCTACGAACACACTCTCGCCTTTGTGCTCAACCACCGCACGATAACGATCCTTAGCGTCACGCTTCTCTTTATTGGCTCGGTTGTGATGGTGCAACAGGGACTCATCAAGACCGAGTACTTCCCGCCCGTCGACAATGGACGTATCACGGGCACTGTGCGCCTCGACCAGAACCTATCCGTGGAGTACACCTCGCGCATCGCCCGCCAAATAGATAGCATCATATACACCGCCTACCCCGAAGTTGAGCTAGTCTCAGCATCGGCAGGAGCCAACTCCTCATCGGACGCCTTTGCCGCGATGCAGACCACAGGCTCCTACATCATCAACTACAATATGCGTCTGCCCGCCTCCACCGAGCGACAACGAAGCATCTACGAGATCTCGGATCTTCTACGCCGCGAGCTAGACGCTATTCCCGAGGTGCGAGACTATACCGTCATGCCGGGGGGTAGTCGCGGAGGCACCAGCGGAGCGAGCCTTATAGATATCAAGATCTTTGGCTACGATATAGAGCGAACAAATAGCGCCGCACACGACCTAATGGCTCAAGTCCGAGAGATCAACGGCATCCGCGACGTGCAACTCTCGCGCGACGACCTGCGCCCCGAGTATAACGTCAACTTCGACCGCGAAAAATTGAGCTACTATGGTCTCAACTACAACACCGTAGCTCAAGCCGTAAGTAATCGTCTCGATGGACTCATCGCGAGTCGCTACCGCGAGGATGGTGACGAGTATGATATTGTCGTTCGTTATGGCGAAGAGTACCGAGCCTCGGTGGATAATATCGAAGCAATAACAATCTTTACACCACAGAACAGCAAGATTCAACTTCGCGATATAGCAACTGTCGAGCAGGTCTTTGGCGCACCATCCATCGAGCGCGAGAACCGCCAACGCGTAATACGCATAGAGGGTTCTCTTGGAGCAGGAGTCCCTCTGAGCGAGGTTATCAATGATATCAACGCTCTGCTCACGTCATACCAGAGTCCTGACGGAGTGAGTATCGAGGTGGGCGGAACCATCGAAGATCAACAAGAGTCGTTTTCAGATATGACCCTACTATTCTTGCTTATTGTGATCCTTGTATATATCGTTATGGCGACACAGTTTGAGTCTCTACTCTTTCCATTTATCATTATGTTCACCATACCGCTAGCCTTCACAGGTGTTATTCTGGCGCTCTACATAACCAATGTCCCCATGTCGCTAATCGCCCTTATCGGAGCCATTATGTTGGTGGGTATAGTGACCAAAAATGGTATTGTGATGGTCGACTATATCAACCTTCTCGTTGAGCGAGGTGAGAGCATCCACAACTCGGTATTCTATGGGGCAAAGAGCCGCCTACGCCCTGTGCTTATGACCTCCTTCACCACGATTCTGGGTATGCTCCCCATGGCTCTTGGCGCAGGAGCGGGTTCCGAGACATGGCAACCGATGGGTATAGCCGTTATTGGAGGATTAACACTCTCGACGCTACTTACTCTCTACGTAGTACCAATCTTCTACTCCGTCATGGTGGGTATTAAATCGAAGAGTAAAGCGTATAAAAAAGACAACAAATAGGAATCTTACAGATATGAAAGCTATATTTATAACATACAACCAAGCTCTCACCGAGCGCGTACACGATATCCTCGATGATAACAATGTGAGAGGCTACACCAAATGGGAGCTAACGACAGGTCGCGGCTCCGAGGATGGAGAACCTCACCTAGGCACCCACGCGTGGCCATCAATGAACTCCTCGATACTCGCCATTGTAAAGAAGAGTAAAGTCAAACCTCTCCTTGAGGCTCTGCGCGCAATGGACTCAACAACCTCAAGGCAGGGATCTCGCGCTTTTGTGTGGGACATTGAGGAGGTGAGCTAGAAAAAAACTTAACGCTTAACGCTCAACATTAAACACTAAACGCTGCCATTTTCATCTGTTAATAGCAAACTTTAGTTTGCGTCACTTGGTTGTGGGGATAAGTTTGAAAGCTCGCTTTTAGAACTTATCCCCACAATCAAGAGGGCTTGAATAAAGACTACTTAACAGATGCAATACAAAGAATAGCTCTGCAGGGAGCAGTCCACCGCTACCCTCGGATTTCATCGGACACCAATAAAAAAACTACTTAAGAAATCATTTAACTATCTTTTTTTTCGTATCTTTGTGCCTCATAAATGATTCCAAAGATGGCAACAATAGAGACTTTTATAAATGAGATAGCCCTCACGGCTATCACGGAACTCTATGGCGAGACTAACGCCTCAGAGATTCAGGTTCAAAAAACACGTAAAGAGTTCGAGGGAGACTACACACTTGTAGTCTTTCCGCTGCTACGTAAAAGCCGTAAATCACCCGAGGCGACAGCCACCGAAGTGGGTGAATATATCATCTCAAAATACCCCGAAGTAGAGGCCTTTAACGTTATAAAGGGTTTCCTAAACCTATCGTTAAGCTACAAATTATGGGCTTCACAATTTGAGTCTATCACAGGTGACGCTACCTTCGGTGTCGCACAACCTAGTGGACGCACAATGATGGTCGAGTACTCATCGCCCAACACCAACAAGCCTCTCCACTTGGGTCACATACGCAACAACCTCTTAGGTTACTCGGTGGCTCAGATCCTTAAGGCAGCAGGGCACAACGTCATCAAGGTAAACCTTGTCAACGACCGCGGTATCCATATCTGTAAGTCGATGCTTGCGTGGAGTCTATTTGGCGAGGGCGAAACCCCAGCCTCGTCGGGCATGAAGGGCGACCACCTAGTGGGTAAATACTACGTAGAGTTCGATAAGAGATACAAAGCACAAATCAAGGCGCTAACTTCGGGCGGCATGAGCGAGGAGGAGGCTAAAAAGAGCGCCCCTCTAATGATCGAGGCGCAGCAGATGCTTCGCAAATGGGAGGCTAAAGATCCCGAAGTATACTCTCTTTGGGAGATGATGAATGGCTGGGTCTACGAAGGTTTCGATGTAACATATAAGTCACTTGGTGTCGACTTCGACAAGACATACTACGAGTCACAGACATACCTCCTCGGTAAGAGCATTGTCGAAAAGGGGCTGCAAGATGGTGTCTTCTTCCGTCGCGAGGATAACTCCGTATGGATCGACCTTGAGGCAGACGGTCTTGACCAAAAGCTACTTCTTCGTGGCGATGGTACGTCGGTATATATGACACAGGATCTAGGCACCGCGTTTAGCCGCTTCGACGAAGAGAAACTCGACGATATGATCTATGTTGTGGGTAATGAGCAGAACTACCACTTCCAGGTACTTAAGCTGATCCTCAAGAAGATGGGCTACGATTGGAGTGACCACATAACACACCTCTCGTATGGCATGGTGGAGCTTCCCGAGGGTAAGATGAAGTCGCGCGAGGGTACCGTGGTTGATGCCGACGACCTTATCGCCGACATGATTAAGAGCGCCCGCGAGATCTCGGAGGAGGCAGGCAAGACAGTATCTAACAGCGAGGAAGAGATCGTGGAGACATCTAAGATCGTCGGTCTTGGAGCACTTAAGTACTTCATACTTAAGGTAGACCCTAAGAAAACGATGCTCTTCGACCCTAAGGAGTCTATCGACTTCAACGGCAACACAGGACCTTTTATCCAGTACTCGTACGCACGTATCTGCTCTATTATGCGCAAAGCTGGTGAGGCAGGTATCACCATCGAGAGTATCCAGCACGACAAGCTAGGTGCTGCAGAGGTTGAACTCATTAAGCTCATCGCCGACTACCCTAACGTTGTCTCGGTGGCGGCAGAGAACTTCTCACCCTCAATCGTTGGTGCTTACGCCTATGAGCTTGCTAAGAGTTTCAATGGCTACTACCACGAGAACCCAATGCTCAAGGAGGAGGATGGCGCACTACGCAATCTTCGCTTGTCAATAAGCCGCGAGGTGGCTAAGGTCATCAAGAGTTCGATGGCGCTACTCGGCATCTCGGTACCAGAAAGAATGTAATGGAGAATCAACTACAATATAGGAGGATCCTCTGCGCAGAGGATCCTCTTTTTGCACCCTCATGGGCGCTCTACCAAGAGGCGTTCCCACTCAATGAGCGCCGCTCGTGTCACTACCAGCTCCGCACCCTACAACACCCGCTCTACCACCACTGTGCTGTGATGGACGGGGATAGCTTTATTGGACTGCTCATGTGGTGGGACTTCGAGGAGTCTCTCTATATCGAGCACCTCGCCACCCTCCCATCACTACGCGGCAGAAGCTACGGCGAGAAGATCCTCGAAGATCTAAAGGCTAAGACAACGAAACCTATCATCTTAGAGGTCGAGATCCCAACCTGCGAGATTCAACATCGCCGCATCGGGTTCTACTCCAGAGTTGGCTTTAAGCTAAGCCCCCTAGAGTACTCTCACCCACCCTATAGCCTCGACTCTGACACCCCCGTTGAACTACAAATCATGAGCTACCCAAACGAAATTAACACCAAAGAGCTAGCTCAATTCAAACAACACCTTCCTGAGATTCACTTTATACATATTTATTAGTCTTTAGTTGTTAGATAAAGATTCCTAAACTATAAACTAGAGACTAAAAACTATTATTCATATTGTTTCTTACTGTCTCACGCCGACGGGCGGGGAGCAAGCTCCCATTTACTTTTGTTTCATCTGTTAAGTAGTCTTTATTAAAGACATCTTGATTGTCGTGATTAGTTCCAAAAGCAAGCTTTTCAAACTTATCCCCACAACCAAGTGACGCAAACTAAAGTTTGCTATTAACAGATGAGATAACAGCGTTTAGTGTTAAACATTGAGTGTTAAGCGATTAGCTCCTTAACATTCAACACTTAATACGGTTTGGTTTTAAACACTTCAGTGTTTATAAAATGAAACGAGCTAGATAGTTATCCAAATTTATTTGAGATAATTATCTAGCTCGTTTTATTGTAGAACGCAGTTCTTAAACCAGACCGCTACAAAAGAAAAGCTCCGCGGGGAGCACCCCGCTCGCCGAAGGCAGTCCTCGGAATTACACATCGCGGGCTGCGGCGGGGTGCAATTAGTGTTTAGCGTTAAGCGTTAAATGTTGAGGACTTAACACTAAACGCTAAACACTAAACGCTGTATTACTTCGCGTTCACCATCTCTGTGTGCATAGAGACTCCATTCTCGTTGAATGACTCAATGGTGAAGTAGTACGGTTGCTGAGTGGCTAGTGAGCGGATTGTAAGCTCTGTAGCACCATACACGATATGGTTGTGGTACAACATATTAGGCGCAACACCATAGGTGATATTGTAACCCGTAGCACCCTCTACATTATCCCATGCGAGCGTTACATCACGGCGATCCTCGCTATCTCTCACAACCTTAAAGTTCGCTACTGCATCTGGCGCCTCACCTTCACCAAGACCAAAGACCCTGATGCCTGAAATAGTGAATTTTCCTCCTGGCACCTCTACATTACGCACGCGCACGTAGCGAGCCTTGATAGACTCTGCGAGTTCAATATAATTATTAGTATTATCGTTTATCGAAGCTGACTCATCATCAACCGTGTACCAGTCCTTCTTGTTGTTTGAGCACTCGACAACATACTTATGAGCAATGCCCTTTTTACGTCCACGGATCTCGGCATCGTGTTCTGCGAAGTTAATCTGCATAGCCCAGATATTGTACTTCTCACCAAGGTCAACCGCAGCCCACTCACTCTCAGAGCCACTCTCAGCACACCAGTAAGTACGGATATCCTCGTTGACCATATTCTCGGCGGGGTAACCCTCCAATTGCGACGACACCTCGACTGCTTTGTTGTACGACAGAAGCATCCATCCAGTCTCGAAGTCGGCAGGTGACGACATCTTCGCCTTAGGCACACGCGTAGGATAGTCACCAAAGCGAGAGTGGATATACATATGACCATCCTTATCCACAAACGTTGGGAAGAGCGACAACCTGCGCTCCATTCTGTTCTTTACCGATATCGACGATGTGCCAGCGTGCCACATATTACCATACGTATCGTCAAATGTCGAACCGTGCCCTGCGCCACAAGTGAAGCCCTCAGCTTTTGCTGCAAAGGCGTTGTGTGGCGCTAGCTTAAACTCTCCGAGGGGTGAGTCGGCAACCATCACAGCGTCGCTATAACTCTTATGACGAGCATCGGGAGCTGAGTATTGGTAGTAGTATTTACCGTTTACCTTATTCATCCAAGCACCCTCAATCCAAGGCTCTAAATCTTTTTCGGTGTTGTAGTCGCCCACAACCTCCCAACCGCGATTCTTGCAGTCTGATTGTACCAACTCCTTAGGCTCGCCGATAAATTGGAATGTGTATGGATCCATCTCGACACCATACAGAGGGAATCTATTAGAGCACCCCCAGTAGAAGTAAAGCTTTCCATCATCGTCTTGATAAAGAGCTGGGTCGGTAACACCAAGGTTGATACCCTCGCATGTCAACTCCCACTTGCCACTCTTTGGGTCGGCACTCTTAAAGACTCTATTGCCCTTAGTTTTTGGACTTGAAGCCATGAAAAACATGGTATCGCGCATAGAGATTGCGGTAGGTGCATAGTCCTCAGTTGGGATCTCGTAGCTCTCGACAAAGGTCCAGCTAGCAAGGTCCGAAGAGTACCAGTAACCGCTCGACTTCGAAGCGAAGAGGTAGTAGTCACCCTTGTGGTATACGATTGTAGGGTCAGCAGCCTCACGTCCGTAGCCACCACCGACAGTGAAACGGTAGCTTAGATCTAGCGGATTGCAAAAGGTCGATGGCTGCTCTGAGACTTTGATGTGTTCAAGGTCAGAGGCACAACCCACCATAAGTGTAGTGAGTAGTAGCGAATAGATTAGGTTCTTGTACATAGTTTGGTTTTTTTGATATGTTACAAAAATAGTCAATTATCGCCTAATTACAAAATATTATTTATTGTTGCCCGATTAAATCCAAGGAGATACTCTTTTGTGTTGTCTCTTACTGCCCTGCGCGGGCAGCGGCAGGGTGCTCCCTGCAGAGCTATTCTTTATATTGCATCTGTTAAATAGGCTTTGTAAAGCCCTCTTGATTGTCGTGATAAGTTCTAAAAGCAAGCTTTCAAACTTATCCCCACAACCAAGTGACGCAAACTAAAGTTTGCTATTAACAGATGAAAATGGCAGCGTTTAATGTTAAGTGTTTAATGGTGAGTGTTAAGCGGTTAATTCTTTAACATTTAACGCTTAACAGTAAACACTAAACGCTCAACACGGTTTGGTTTTAAACACTTGGGGGTTTATAAAATGAAAAGTGTTAGAAACTGTTTAATTTTGTATCGAAGTTATTTTAGAGCTATTTTGTATTAGTTTTTGCACCTCAAATGAGGCGAATAGTGGTTCTATTTAACAATTTTGAGGTGTAAAAAATGGTGCAAAAGAGACAAAAAGAACGAAAATATAAAACTTAAACAGTTTCTTAGATGGTTATCCAAATTTATTTGAGATAATTATCTAACACTTTTTATTGTAGAACGCAGTTCTTAAACCAGACCGCTACAAAAAAAATAGCTCTGCGGGGAGCACCCCGCCCGTCGGAGACAGTCCTCGGAACTACACACAACAAATTTTGGTTCTAGCGAGTACACGTTTACAAAGATATACAACTGCCCTGCGCGGGCGGCGGCGGGGTGCTCCCCGCAGAGCTATTCTTTAACATTAAACACTAAAAAAACTAGACCGACTAACGGAATCGTTAATCGGTCTAATATATAAACTCAATATTTTTCTGTCTACCAGAAAATAGCGTAGATGATAGCTAGAAGGATACAGATAATATACGCACAAATATTGAATACCTTATCTGTTTTGAACATATCTTGAGTAAGGTGAATAGCCTTTGGATCATCCTCAACAGGGTTGGTGCTAAGACTAACCATGATGATTGCAGCCATTGACAATAGTGTTGTGTAGAACATCTGGTCAATGAAAGGCATAGATACACCTGGGATAAACTTTAGTAGCAATGCGATAGGAATAGATAGAAGAACTCCCCAAACAGCACCCTTGTTGTTCGCCTTCTTCCAGAATAGACCTGTCAAGAATACAGCCAAGATACCAGGACTTACAAGACCTGTGTACTCCTGAATATATTGGAATACCTGACCGATACCACCCAACATTGGAGCAATACAACAAGCGATGATAAGAGCTACACCAGCTGTCATACGACCAACATTCACAAGCTTAGTTTGTGATGCGTTAGGATTAACATATTGTCTGTAGATATCCATTGTAAAGATAGTCGATGTAGAGTTAAGCATACTAGCGAGTGATGAAACGATCGCTGCTGCAAGAGCTGCTACAACGAGACCCTTAAGACCTGTAGGTACGAATGTACGGATCAACCATGGGTAAGCGTTATCGTTGTTAAGTGTTCCGTTAGCATTCTCGAAAGCCATTGCTGCATCGAAAAGACCCTCCTTATACATCACGTAAGCGATGATACCTGGAACAACTACGATAAATGGAACTAGAAGCTTAAGGAAAGCCGCGAAGATGATACCGCGCTGTGACTCCTCCAAAGACTTAGCTGCAAGAGTACGCTGAATGATGTATTGGTTGAAACCCCAATAGTAGATATTAGCAATCCACAAACCACCAATAAGCATGTAGATACCAGGCATATTGTTGTACTCCGCATTGTCTGGCTCAAGGATGATGTCGAAGTGGCTACCTGCTGCATCGTATACGTGCTGAATACCACCCATAATGCTGTGCTCTGGAGTCACATAGTAGAGAGCAACAAGAGTTGTGATGATACCACCAATAACCAAAAGAGCAACCTGCAAAACGTCAGTCCATGCCACAGCCGAGAGACCTCCATAGAGTGAGTAAGCCGCTGCAACTGCCGCGAGACACAACATCGATGGAATGATCATAGATCCGTCACCAACACCTAGGATAGTGTCAAGTGCCTTACCTCCAAGGAAGAGAACTGTTGTTAGGTTTACAAATACGAAAAGACAGATCCAGAAAATCGCCAAGATAGTCTTAAGGTTGGTAGAGAAACGACGCTCTACGAACTCAGGGATAGTGTAGATTCCCTGCTTGATAAATACAGGAAGGAAGAACTTACCTACGATAATTAGCGTCAATGCCGCCATAAACTCGTAAGAAGCGATAGCCAAACCTCCTGCAAAACCAGAACCTGATGCTCCAATAAACTGCTCGGCAGAGATGTTTGCTGCAATAAGTGAAGCACCAATCGCCCACCATGGTAGCGACTTGCTTGCTAAGAAGTAATCTTCGGCGTTTTTCTCTTCGCCCTTCTTACCTCTTGATACCCAGAAACCAACCGAGATCAATGCAATAGCATACACTACAAAGATCAGGTAGTCCCACGTTGTAAAAGATGTGTTCATTTTTTTTAGTGTTATTAAGTTTGTTGAGTTTTATTTTATAAAATTGGTTTCGTTAAAAAAGTTTTTTCTTGGATGTTGTAACTATGAAATCCTTTAAATAGAAGGGTTCAAAGTATGCCACATCCTCCGTTTGTCCATCTTGCAATCTTTGGTGTGCAATCGCCGCCAGCCCACGAGCCGAAGGCACCACATCAATCATCGTTGCCCAATCAAGACACTCTTGACACTTCGCGGCGCCATTACCAAAGATCACAAACGGTTTTGTATCGTTATAACCCTTGAAGCTACTCTCGTCCACTATCTCGGCCGTCACCTCGCTCAGCGCCTCACCCTTCGAATCAAAACACTGCGTATAGATCTCCATACGGCGAGCATCAATCATCGGAGCTAATCGCGCCTCATGCCACCTCTCAATATTTACTATGCCGACCTCATAATTCTCGCGCGCCATAGCACACATAGCCTCAAGAGAACCCACCCCAATAAGAGGAATCCTAAGCCCATAACATAACCCCTTCGCAAATGAGACCCCGATCCTTAGCCCCGTATATGAACCTGGACCCTTGCTCACAGCAACAGCATCAAGATCGTGGGGTGTAATACCGCTCTGCTTCAACAACTCGTCGGTGAAAAGCCCCACTTGGCGAGCATGGTCACGACCCTGATCGCTTTCGCGAAGAGAGATAGTCTCTCCATCCTTGGCTATACCAACCGAACAGATGTCTGTCCCCGTCTCAATGGTTAGAATTAATGACATAGTTAAAAAAGGCTTACACCAAATATCGTGTAAGGTATAAAAAATATATTAAATCACCAATTTTTATGGCTTAAAAGTACTATTTAAATTTTTTGAGAGCCTTATCCATCTCCCTCTTAGCATCGTTTGCTTTGAGGTACTCGCGCTTATCGTAGCTCTTGCGACCTCTAGCCAGTCCAACGACAACTTTTGCCAAACCCCTATCATTTAGGAATATCTTAAGACCCACCACCGTGAGTCCTCGGTCTTGCAACGAACGATGTAACTTATTTAGCTCTTTGCGGTTAAGAAGCAACTTACGATCTCGCTTAGGGATATGGTTATTACAACTACCCCAATGATACTCAGCAATATTTACCCCCTTAATCCACAGCTCACCACGATCAAAATAGCAGTAACTATCAACCAACGACGCCTTGCCTAGACGCAGCGACTTGATCTCCGTGCCGACCAATACAACACCCGCAACGTACTCCTCGATAATCTCGTAGTCGAACGTCGCACGGCGGTTGCGGATATTTATATTTTTATAATCTGACATGGTTAAAGTGGCACAAAGATAGTATATTTTTTTAATTCTGACCAATCAAAGGCGATTTTATGCGCAATTAACATAGCTTCGTCGGCAGAAAAACACAATTACTATACCTCGCATAAAAATATATCGACTATTAGAGGGATTATTCTATAATAATTGGTACCTTTGTTGAGTTTTAAGTAAGTGCAAATAAAACAAACTAAATTTTTAACGATTGTAATATGATACGTATTAGTTCAAGCCTGTGGCGTCTATTTATATCACTAACCATTATCCTTGGAGCATTCTCTTGCGCTAACGATAACGATAGCGACACTGGCAGCATTGATTACGACGAACCTATCCTTTTCGTCCCGACAGCTGGTCAAACGGCGTCTATCAAATTAGTCCTCAGCAACGTCGATGTGCTCAGCGTGTACTCAGCACCCTCTGGCTGGACCGTTACCGTTGACCTCGATGCAAAAACTGTTACCGCGATAGCACCATCTGACTTCGAGGGTGACAACGTGCAGTCGGGAGTGGCGATCCTCGTTGGACTAACCCCTGGAGGCACAGGGCTTGTATCATACCTAGATGTTGCCGTTGCCAACTTCACCGACATCACCGACAGACAAGCAAACTCCATGATAATAACCGAGGGTAATACACAGTACACCTTCAACCCTCGCATTATGGGCGAGCAGACCACCGAGAGCCTCAGTACTAAATATATCGAACTATTGTGGCAAACCGAAGATGTACCTATTGGAACCGTGGAGTTGTCCGACGACGGCATGGCAGAGTTCTACGTAAGAGCCGACGAGGATAATGACAATAAAGTAATGGAGGGTAACGCAGTGATTGTTGCCCGCAACTCATCAAAGCAGATCATCTGGAGCTGGCACATCTGGTGCGTAGCTGATATGCCCGATGAGGTGACTCTAGGGGGTGTAACCTTTATGGGTTGTAACCTCGGCGCCTTCTGCAACACCAATGTTGATGGCGATGACGAAGAGGAGGATGAGGATGATTACGAAACCAACCATGCCGAGATACTCGCTTCGTATGGTCTCTACTACGAGTGGGGGCGCACCGTGCCTTTTATTGGTCCATTCTACTATAACTCTGGATCATGCTCAGACGCTACAATAATTGATATCGACCAAGAGGTTGTTGAGATAACATATAAAGAGACCTCTAAGAGTGTCGGCACACTTACATACGCCGAGCGAAACCCATTAACATACATCTACGCTGGAGAGGATGGCAGCGACTGGTTATACACTAGCGATGACTCGCTTTGGAACACCGACCAGAAGAGCGCCTACGACCCTAGCCCTCGAGGTTGGAGAGTACCTAAAATGGCCGATTTCGATGGTCTTGAAGTCCTCTACAACGCCTCTAGTGAGTACGGAACATATATAACTGATGGCACGACCTCGCATCTATTTATGGCGGCAGGACGTAGAAACTACCTCACTGGCGAGCTTGAAAATATAGACCCTATAAGCTCTAAGCTCACACCATGGGCTGGATACTACTGGACGCGTGATGGCGGGGCGTGGTTATTTAACGCCGAGCAGATTACCGACGGTAGTGCGGTTAGACGAGCTAACGGACTTCAGATACGTTGTGTAAAGGATATTTAGAAATAAAATCAGCGGGTAGCTGCGAGAGCGTTATATACTCGCCATCCTCATACTTATACAGATGGTGAGACAGCCCGTTAGTGAGCATGATATATTGCGCCTTAAGCTGCGAATTGTACCTTACGGCTTGGTCAAGAGTAGATTGAGATATCTTCACCTCTGGGGCTTTACACTCAACGAGTAGACGCACCCGCTGCAAAGAGTCGACAATAACTAAATCAGCACGCTGAGGTTGCCCATTAAGAAGCACGGGGTACTCCGCAATGATTTGGAGTTGAGGGATATTATATCGAGAGATAAGTAGCTGTATAACATGCTGACGAACCCACTCCTCGCGAGTAAGCACAATATAAACACGACGCAACGGATCCCACACCTTCGGTAGAGACGCAAGGTTGACTGTGCGCTTTACCCTAAGTTTTATAGGCGGCAGATGGAGGGGTGGGTAATCTTTTAACATTTTATAAACTTGACGTTTTAGAAACTGTTTAAATTTTACTATCTTTACAGCACAAATATACAAACTGTTTATGAGATTGACCATATATATACTGGCAATAATGAGTTTTATTGTCACCCGAGCAGAGCAGAATCCAAATTTTCAAATCTTCACCTCGGGGGTTGAAACGTCTCGAAGTGAGATCCTACCATACGATATCGAAGGTTATTTTGATAGAGGGGCAAAGAGTCCAACACGCTTTATTGCACCCATTGACGAGTGGAAGACCACAGCATACAACTCTTTTGATGCAACCTTTATCAAACCTTTTACATGGCTCGGACGCCAAATATACCTAAGAGTGGGCAGCGCGTCGGCTCCATACAGCATCGAACTCAACGGCGAGATAGTTGCCAAAATTGGCGATAGCGCTTCAGCGCACGAGATAGATATCACACGCAAAGCTCAAGAGGGGAGCAACACCATAAAGATCATCTTCGATGTAATAGATAGGTCGAGGATCATTGAAGGGTGGCGCCAAGCGGAGGCTAAACCTCACATAAATGATGTTTATGTTGTATCCCAACCCACACAGATGATACGCGACATCTTCACAGATAGTCGTGTTGTGGGCGAAAATTTAGTAACTAAGCTTGGTATTATCGTAAAGAGCCATGCGCTCAACCAACGCACCTCTAATATATCTGTTTCGCTACAAAGTGAGGCTGGAGAGGTTCTTGCCCAAACAACACAAGCGGTAACGCAGCGACTCAGAGGCGAAGATACACTCTACCTCAATGCTATCACCCCTCTTCGCGACGCATGGCAAGCAGATCGCCCCACAATGCAGATACTCAAGTTGAGCACCCAACACGAAGGTCGCTACCAAGAACACCAGACATACAATGTCGCCCTACGTTCGGTGGAACTAAACGAGTCGGGAGAGCTATTTATCAATGGTCAAAAGGTAGAGCTTAAGGCTAAGAGAATCACCACAGAGTACAACCCTATGGAGCTATACAAGCTCAAGGATATGGGGTATAACAGCGTTGTGATAAGCGCTGGGGTGTTCAATCGAGAACTAATTAGCGAGTGCGACCGCGAGGGTATATATGTCCTACTCACAGCTCCTATCAACACCAGCAACTCTGGAAGCGGCATTGAACAAGGGGGTAATATCTCAAATAATCCTCTGCTTCGCAGCGCCTTTATTGATAAGATTCAAACGCTCTACTACACAACTCAACTACACCCATCTATTATCGCCTACATCATAGCCGAAAATTCAACCAACGGCTGTAACCTATATGACAGTTATCTTGAGATGAAACGACTCTCGACCAACCGACCAGTGCTATACCTAGATGCTGACGGGGAGTGGAATAGCGATATTATCTCTATCAAGATAGATTAAACTTAAAAAAAATGAGTGCAAAAGTAATCCTACGAGAGGTTGAGGAGCTACTCCTAATCTCTAAACGATGGAATGAGCGAGCAGAGATCCCTGCCATTGAGCGAGAGTTGGCGCTTGAACGAATTAAAAGGCTCTACGAGCAGATTCTATTCTTGAATCCAACACCAGCATCCTATATCGAAGATGATACACCACACGCAGAGGCTAGCGATGAGGCTAATAGTGAGGCTGATGAGACACAAGACGCACCAATGTTTATCCCCGCAGATTTTGATATTGAGAGTGTTAAAATTGAGCTTGAAGTAACCACCGACGACCTCAGCGATATCGAATCAGAGGACGAGGAGGTTGATGAAGTGGTGGACGAGATGGTGGACGAGGTCGTCGAAGAAGAAGAGATCGAAGAGACAAAGGAGGAGATCGAAGAGACAGAAGAGGAGCCACAAACCATAATAATGGAGGTTCTCGAATACGATCACGATGACGAGAGTGAGGAGAGTGAGGTCGCCGAGAGTAAAGAGGAAGAGGAAGAGGAAGAGGAAGAGGAAGAGGAAGAGG
>JBCQVD010000029.1:0-20789 GCA_047173405.1 Rikenellaceae bacterium | reverse complement strand
TGTTTAATGGTGAGTGTTAAGCGGTTAATTTCTTAACATTTAACGCTTAACAGTAAACACTAAACGCTCAACACGGTTTGGTTTTAAACACTTGGGTGTTTATAAAATGAAAAGTGTTGGAAACTGTTTAATTTTGTATCGAAGTTATTTTAGAGCTATTTTGTATTAGTTTTTGCACCTCAAATGAGGCGAATAGTGGTTCTATTTAACAATTTTGAGGTGTAAAAAATGGTGCAAAAGAGACAAAAAGAACGAAAATATAAAACTTAAACAGTTTCTTAGATAGTTATCCAAATTTATTTGAGATAATTATCTAACACTTTTTATTACAGAACGCAGTTCTTAAACCAGACCGCTACAAAAAAAATAGCTCTGCGGGGAGCACCCCGCCGCCGCCCGCGTAGGGCAGTAAGAGACGGCGAGAGAAGCCGCCCGCGTAGGGCAGTAAGAGACAACTCAAGAAACTCTCCGTTGGCATTAATCGAACAACATTAGCTCTTTTTATTGAGTTTAATACCAATGCGAGGGCATCGTTTGAACTCTTTCTCGCGGTCGAAAAGGTAGCGGTATGTGGTGTGCATCTTATGGCGTGTAGCGCCCACATAGTGTTCAATCATGCGGTTCATCACGGGGTTGAAGTCGCCGACCCACGCTAGCTCGAGGGTTTTATACTTGTTCTTCTCGGTGCGGATATACTGGTCAAGCACGGCCTGCATCATTCCAGACTCAACACCCTTGCCATGAAATTCGGGTGATACGCCAAAGATAATACCGAAGATACGGTCACACTTGCGTTTAACCTTCAAGTCCCACATTAGTTGTAGCTTCTGCCACCAGCCGAACTTACCATTGAATTTACCAATGAGACGGTTGAGGTCGGGCACCATAATAAAGAATCCGATAGGCTCATCATTAAAATAGGTATAGAATATAATCTCGGGGTCGATAATTGGTTTGAGCATATTCATTAATTTCTTAGCCTCCTCGGGGCTCATAGGTTTAACACCTGTGAACATACCCCACGCCTTATTATATACAACACGGAAGTTCTCGGCAGCCTCCTCGAGGTTGTTCATGTCGATATTACGGAAGGTGTAGCCTGGGGTTGATTGTAGGCGCTTGGCGCGTTCGTGAACCCAGTTATTTACGTCGTCGTCGAAGATCTTCCAGATATAGGTATTCTGGTTGAAGTAGTTCTTGAAGCCGTAGTTCTCGAATAGCTCCTGGTAGTAGGGTGGGTTGTAGGGGTTCTCAAAGAGAGGTTGAAACTCAAAGCCCTCGACCAGAAGCCCCCACCAAGAGTCGCGCTGCCCGAAGTTGATAGGTCCATCCATCGCCTCCATGCCGCGGCTAATTAACCATAAGCGAGCCTCCTCAAATAGCATATTAGCAACCTCTTGGTCATTAATAGCTTCAAAAAAACCACATCCTCCTGTCGGTTGTTCCTCTATAGCAGCTTTTTCGTGGTTGTAGAATGCAGCGATGCGTCCTACGGTCTTGTTGTTTTCGTCGACAACAAGCCATCTGCGAGCTTCACCATCATCAAAAAGGTGATTTTGGTTGGGGTCGAAGATCTTATTTATTGTAGAGTCTGTGGGGCAAACCCAGTTGCGGTCGCCTTTGTATAGGCGGCGTGCGAAATCCAAAAATTCGCGAGCAGAACGTGTGTCCGCAACATCGCAAATACGATATTTATTTGTTGACATAATATGTTTATTTTCTCGGTGAGATACAAAGATAGCGATTAAATTGATAAATAGATGGAATTAATGGTTCAATTTATCGTTTCTTAAAAAAAATTCATACCTTTGTTTCCTATATTATAGAATATAAAGCTAAAGATAAATAGATAGTATGTTAACGTTAAAACAATTACGTGACGACCGAGCTTTGGCTCAGAGTCGTTTGGCGAAGAAGGGGGTTGATGCGGCTCCGATTATTGATCTTATAGAGTCACTAGACGACAAGCGTAAGGCTCTTCAGGGTGAGTTGGATAGTTGCCTTGCGGAACAAAATAGAGCAGCAAAGCAGATTGGAGCGTTTATGGCGCAGGGTCAAAAGGCGGAGGCAGAGGCGAAGAAAGCCGAGGTAGCAGAGCTTAAGCAGCGTTCAGCGGAGTTGTCTGCCCAAAGTAAGGAGGTGAGCGACGAGCTGCAAGCTCAGATCGTTTTGTTGCCTAACTTCCCTGCCGATATTGTTCCATGTGGTAAGTGTGCCGAGGATAATGAGGTGGTTAAGCTTTCGGACGGTGAGATCTCTCTTCCCGAGAATGCACTTCCTCACTGGGAGCTAGCTCGTAAGTACGATATTATAGATTTTGATCTCGGCGTGAAGCTTACAGGTGCAGGCTTCCCTGTATATAAAGGTAAAGGAGCACGTCTTCAACGTGCCCTTATCAACTACTTCCTTGATACTAACTCGTCGGCAGGATATACCGAGGTGGAGCCTCCAGTGCTTGTAAACGAAGCATCAGGTTTTGGTACAGGTCAGTTGCCCGATAAGGAGGGGCAGATGTACCATGCGACAGTCGACAACCTCTACTTAGTACCAACAGCCGAGGTGCCCGTAACCAATATCTTTCGCGATGTAATCCTCGACAAGAGCGATTTCCCCGTTAAGATGACCGCCTATACCCCATGTTTCCGTCGTGAGGCAGGCTCTTATGGTAAGGATGTGCGTGGACTTAATCGCCTTCACCAATTCGATAAGGTCGAGATCGTGCAGTTGGCGCTTCCCGAGAAGTCGTACGAGGCACTCGATGGTATGGTTGCTCATGTAGAGTCAATAGTTAAGGCGTTGGGGCTACCTTACCGTATCCTTAGACTTTGTGGCGGAGATATGTCGTTCACATCATCTTTGACATACGACTTCGAGGTATACTCGGCAGCGCAACAGCGTTGGTTGGAGGTTTCGTCGGTATCGAACTTCGAGTCATTCCAAGCGAACCGTCTTAAGCTACGATACAAGGACGAGAATAAAAAGACCCAGCTTGCACACACTTTAAATGGATCTTCACTAGCTCTACCTCGTATTGTGGCAGCATTATTGGAGAATTACCAGTGTGAGGATGGAATTCGTATTCCAGAGGTGTTAATTCCTTACACAGGTTTTGATATTATCAAATAATTTATTACTTTTGCAAAAGATAGGGAATGATGGCCCAATGTATCTAATTTTTAACACATAAAATCTAAGAAAATGGCTTATAAAATTATGGAATCATGTGTTGCTTGTGGCACATGTATCGACGAGTGTCCAGTAGAGGCAATCTCGGCAGGTGATATCTATGTAATCGACGCTTCAGCATGTATTGATTGTGGTGCTTGCGCTGGTGTATGTCCTTCAGAGTGTATTCAAGCAGAGTAATTCTGGTAAATAACACTAAAGAGAGTTATGGCGGTCTATTCGTAGATCGCCATTGTTTTTTGTAACTATCATATTTACACCTATATATATTATACCAATCACAATAAATTCAATTTTTATCAAAAAAAAAGCCCTTTCTATTTTTTTATTTGCAAAACTTCTCATATATTTGCAACCGATTTCACCACTAAACGGTGCTAAACCTTACAATACACAATGGAATTTGGGTGTTAAAGGATGAACGCCAAAGCAGAGGGGTTGAGAGTGAGGATGGATGTTGATGTGAAGAGAGGTTGAGAGTGAGGATGGATGTTGATGTGAAGAGGGTTGAAGGTGGAGATGGGCATTGATGTGAAGATGGGTTGAAGGTGTAGGTGCGCGTTGATGTGAAGAGGGTGAAACAATATGGTTCTTTGATAGGAGTTGTGAAATAAAATAAAAAAAGTGTCCAAAAAATTTGGAACTTCAAAATTTATTCATACCTTTGCAATCCGAAACAGACAATATGCCGATGTAGCTCAGTTGGCCAGAGCAGCTGATTTGTAATCAGCTGGTCGGGGGTTCGAATCCCTCCATCGGCTCTAATATTGTTGGGAAGTTACCAGAGTGGCCAAATGGGGCAGACTGTAAATCTGCTAGCTTACGCTTACGGTGGTTCGAATCCATCACTTCCCACAGATCATTTAGGATTGCATCTATTACGACACTCGCCTAGGTGAGGTTTTGATGGTTTATAAGGTCAACTCCAAGTGAATCTATTTTGCGGAAGTAGCTCAGTTGATAGAGCATTAGCCTTCCAAGCTAAGGGTCGCGAGTTTGAGCCTCGTCTTCCGCTCTAAATTAGATTTTTGCGTAATACAAACCCTATCGTCTCACGAAGCATGATAGGTTTGTGTTGCTTATTTGTCTACTAGATAGATTAAAACTAGAGGCCAAGAAATTTTTAATAAAAAACATATTTTACTACTATGGCAAAAGAAAAATTCGACCGTTCGAAACCGCACGTAAACATCGGTACAATCGGTCACGTTGACCACGGTAAGACTACTCTTACTGCTGCTATCACAAACGTACTTGCAAACGCAGGTCTTTCAGAGAAGCGTTCATTCGACTCTATCGACAACGCACCTGAGGAGAAAGAGCGTGGTATCACTATCAACACTGCACACGTTGAGTACCAAACTGCTAACCGTCACTACGCTCACGTTGACTGTCCAGGTCACGCCGACTACGTAAAGAACATGGTTACTGGTGCTGCTCAGATGGACGGTGCAATCCTTGTAGTTGCTGCAACTGATGGTCCTATGCCTCAGACTAACGAGCACGTTCTTCTTGCTCGCCAGGTAAACGTTCCTAAGATCGTTGTATTCTTGAACAAGTGTGACATGGTTGATGATCCAGAGATGCTTGACCTTGTAGAGATGGAGGTTCGTGACCTTCTTAGCAAGTACGAGTTCGACGGTGACAACGCGCCTGTAATCCGTGGTTCTGCACTAGGTGGTCTTAACGACGAGCCAACATGGGTAGAGAAGATCATGGAGCTTATGGCATCTGTTGATGAGTATATTCCAATCCCTCCACGCGAGAACGAGAAGCCATTCTTGATGCCAGTTGAGGACGTATTCTCAATCACAGGTCGTGGTACAGTAGTAACAGGTCGTATCGAGACTGGTGTGATCCACGTAGGTGATCCAGTTGAGATCGTAGGTATCGAGGAGAAGTCTATCAACTCTGTATGTACAGGTGTTGAGATGTTCCGCAAGCTTCTTGACCAAGGTGAGGCTGGTGATAACGTAGGTCTTTTGATGCGTGGTCTTGATAAGAAGGATGTTAAGCGTGGTATGGTTGTTGCTAAGCCAGGTTCAATCACTCCTCACACTAAGTTCCAAGCTGAGGTTTATATCCTTAAGAAAGAGGAGGGTGGACGTCACACTCCATTCCACAACAAGTATCGTCCTCAGTTCTACCTTCGTACAATGGATATCACCGGTGAGGTGACTCTTCCAGAGGGAGTAGACATGGTAATGCCAGGTGACCACGTAACAATCACTGTTGAGTTGATCTACAAGGTTGCTCTTAACGAGGGTCTTCGTTTCGCAATCCGCGAGGGTGGACGTACAGTAGGTGCAGGTCAGGTACTTAGCATTGTTGAGTAATTTACTCACAAAGTATATAATTCTAGGTTAGAGTGTAAACTCTACACTCTAACCTACTTTAGGAGCATAGTTCAAGGGTAGAATAGCGGTCTCCAAAACCGTTGATGGGAGTTCGAATCTCTCTGCTCCTGCTAAATATAATATTAGCTATGATTAATTACATCAAAGATTCATATAACGAGCTTGTTAATAAGGTGAGCTGGCCTACAATGAGCCAACTTCAAAGCTCTACTATTGTTGTGATGGTTGCAACTGCGATCTTTGCAGTTGTAGTATCAGCTATGGATTTGTCATTTGAGGGTATCATGAAGTTCGTTTATGAGACACTCGGCAATATTGCAGGTTAATTTTATTAATTGGAGGAGTTAACGATGAGTGATATTGCAAAGCAGTGGTATGTGGTTCGTGCAATAGGTGGTAAGGAGAATAAGGTCAAGGAGTACTTGGAGTCTGAAATCCGCCATAATAATTTGCAAGATTACATCTCACAGGTGTTAATCCCTACCGAGAAGGTCTATACAATCCGTAATGGTAAGAAGTATTCAAAAGATAAGGTCTCTTATCCTGGATATGTATTGATCGAGGCCGCTTTTGTCGGTCATATTCCCACAATAATTCGAAACATTCCAAACGTACTAGGATTCCTAGGCGACACCAAAGAGGAGAGTCGTAAGATGATTGCTACGCCTCTACGCGAAGCAGAAGTTGCTCGTATTTTGGGTCGTGTGGATGATCTAAGTGTACAGGAGGAGGAGAACGAAATACCATTCTTCGAAGGCGAGACCGTAAAAGTTACAGACGGTCCTTTCTCGAGCTTCCAAGGTACTATTGAGGCCGTCGATAACGAGCGTAAGAAACTCACAGTATCTGTAAAGATATTTGGGCGCAAGACTCCTATGGAGTTGAGTTTCACACAAGTAGATAAAGAATAAAAACCAAAGGAAAATTATGGCAAAAGAGGTTGCTGCATTTATTAAATTGCAGATAAAAGGTGGTGCCGCAAATCCTTCGCCCCCAGTAGGTCCTGCGTTGGGTTCTAAGGGAGTCAATATCATGGACTTCTGTAAGCAATTCAATGCACGCACACAAGACAGGGCAGGCAAGGTTCTTCCGGTTATCATCACGGTGTATGGCGATAAGTCTTTTGACTTTGTTGTTAAACAACCACCCGTAGCCATTCAGCTTAAGGATGCTGCAGGCGTAAAGTCTGGTTCTGCACAGCCTAACCGTAACAAAGTCGGTGAGGTTACATGGGATCAGATTCGCGAGATCGCTCAGGATAAAATGCCTGACATGAACTGTTTCACCGTAGAAGCTGCTATGCGTATGGTTGCTGGTACTGCTCGCAGTATGGGTCTCAACGTAGTTGGCGAATTTCCTAATATGTAATTGAATTACAAGATGAGTAAGTTGACAAAAAATCAAAAAATTGCCTATGCAAAGGTTGAGGCTGATAAGGCCTACAAGCTCTCTGAGGCATCCGCTCTTCTCAAGGAGATTACCTTCACGAAATTCGACGCATCAGTAGATATCGACATACGTTTGGGCGTTGACCCACGTAAGGCGAATCAGATGGTACGTGGCGTTGTTACTCTTCCTCACGGAACAGGAAAGACAGTGCGAGTTCTCGTATTGTGTACACCTGAGAAGGAGGCTGAGGCAAAGGCTGCAGGTGCTGACTATGTAGGTTTGGATGAGTATGTAGATAAGATCAAACAAGGTTGGACCGATGTTGATGTTATCATCACGACACCAAACGTAATGGGTAAAGTTGGAGCACTAGGTCGAATTTTAGGTCCTCGTGGTTTGATGCCAAATCCTAAGACAGGTACTGTTACTATGGAGGTTGGCAAGGCCGTAGAGGAGGTAAAAGCGGGTAAGATCGACTTTAAGGTCGATAAATTCGGTATTATTCACACATCAGTAGGTAAGGTGTCATTCACACCTGAGCAGATTGTTGAGAACGCTAAAGAGGTTATCTCTACAATCGTTAAGCTTAAGCCATCTGCTGCTAAGGGTACATATGTAAAGAGTATCTATCTCTCTACAACAATGAGTCCTGGAGTACAGATTGATGTGAAATCAGTTGAAACAAAATAGTAAGGAGGATTAAGAGATGACAAAAGAACAAAAGACAGCCCTTATTGATGGGCTTGCTGCGCAGCTCGCTGAGTATCCTCACTTCTATATTGCTGATATTGCGACTCTCAATGCAGAGAAGACTGCACAGTTGCGTCGTAAGTGCTTCGAGTCTGAGGTTAAGTTGGTTGTTGTAAAAAACACCCTTCTAGTGAAGGCTTTGGAGAAGGCAGAGAAAGCGGATGCTGATTTATTGAGTGTATTAGAGGGTCCTACCTCTATCATGTTTACACAGAACGCAAAGGCTCCAGCGGTTCTTATCAAAGAGTTCCGTAAGGGTAGCGAGAAGCCAGTTTTGAAGGCTGCTTTCGCTGAGGGTTCTGTATATGTTGGTGATAACCAACTTGACGCTCTTTGTGCTATTAAGAGCAAGGAGGAGCTTATCGGCGATGTTATTTCGCTATTGCAGTCTCCAGCGAAGAACGTTATTTCTGCATTGCAGGGTAGTGCAGGTCAAACTATTGCAGGCATCGTAAAGACGCTTGAAGAGAGAAACTAAGAATAAAAACAAAAAAATTTAATACACATTACAACTATGGCAGATGTAAAAAAACTAGCTGAGGAATTAGTAAATTTGACAGTTAAGGAGGTTAACGAATTGGCGGCAGTCCTTAAGGACGAGTATGGAATTGAGCCAGCTGCTGCAGCTGTTGCTGTTGCTGCTCCTGCTGCTGCAGGTGCAGAGGCTGCTGCTGAGAAGAGCACATTTGATGTGATCTTGAAGAGCGCAGGTCAAGCAAAGCTTCAGGTTATCAAGGCAGTTAAGGAGGTAGCAGGTCTTTCACTAGGCGACGCTAAGGCTCTTGTTGATGGAGCACCTAAGGCTGTTAAGGAGGGTATCTCTAAGGAGGAGGCTGAGAGCATCAAGTCTCAACTCGAGGAGGCAGGTGCTGAGGTTGAGCTTAAGTAATTCTTAGCTTAATAAAGCAACAAAACTCAGGTATAGAGCTAATTTTAGCTCTATGCCTTTTCTCGTCTAAGTAAATATGGTGTGTTTTACGCGCTCGATATTGCTTGGATGAGACTCTTTACCGTAGAGCTAATGCTCTCACTATTATGGTGTTAGCGGGACTAAATTTGTTTTAGGCGCAGGTGCGGCATTTAGCCACTTGTGTTTTAATCAACTAAAATTTGGATTTTACCTCATGTCCACGACAATACAACAACAAAGAGTCAGCTTCTCGACAATCAAGCATCCAGTTCCTTATCCTGATTTGCTCGAGATTCAGCTCAAATCATTTAGAGAGTTTTTCCAGATGGATACAACGGCAGAGAATCGCAAGAGCGAGGGTCTCTACCGAGTGTTCCAAGAGAACTTTCCAATCACAGATACGAGAAATAACTTTGTTCTCGAATTTATCGACTATTATATCGACCCCCCACGCTACTCTATCGAGGAGTGTTTGGAGAGAGGGTTGAGTTATAGTGTACCCCTAAAGGCGAAGCTTAAGCTTTATTGTACAGATGACGATCATGAGGATTTTGGCGTCGTTGTGCAAGATGTCTATTTTGGTACCATTCCATATATGACCGAGCGAGGTACCTTTGTTATCAATGGTGCAGAGCGTGTTATTGTGTCTCAGTTGCACCGTTCACCCGGTGTGTTCTTTGGTCAAAGCACACACACAAATAACACTAAGCTCTACTCGGCGCGTATCATACCTTTCAAAGGTTCGTGGATTGAGTTTGCCACAGACATCAACAATGTGATGTATGCTTACATCGACCGTAAGAAGAAGTTACCTGTAACGACTCTTCTTCGTGCGATTGGCTTCGAGACTGATCAACAGATTCTTGAGATTTTTGACCTTGCGGATGAGATAAAAGTGTCGAAGGCGGCACTTAAAAAGGTTGTAGGTCGCAAGCTAGCAGCGCGTGTGTTGCTTACATGGCTTGAGGATTTTGTGGATGAGGATACAGGTGAGGTTGTCTCTATCGAGCGTAACAGGGTTATCGTCGATCGAGAGACAGTGCTTGAGAAGGAACATATAGATGAAATTTTGGAGAGCGGTGCCAAGACAATACTTCTACATAGGGAGTCATTGACTGGTGTTGACTTCTCTATTATATATAATACACTACAAAAAGATACGTGTAACTCTGAGAAAGATGCCGTTGTCTACATTTATAGACAGTTGCGCGCTTCGGAGCCACCAGATGAGGCGACAGCTCGCGACGTGATCGACAAGCTCTTCTTCTCTGATAAGCGTTACGACCTAGGTGAGGTTGGACGTTACCGTATCAACAAGAAGTTGGAGTTGGATACAGATCCATCGGTAAGAACCCTTACTCGTGAGGATATCATTGCCATCATCAAGTATCTTATCCAGCTTATCAACTCGCGTGCTGAGGTTGATGATATTGACCACCTTTCGAACCGTCGTGTTAGAACAGTAGGTGAGCAGTTATCGAATCAATTCTCGGTAGGTTTTGTGCGTATGGCTCGCACCATTCGTGAGCGTATGAATGTACGTGATAACGAGGTGTTTACACCTATTGATTTGATCAATGCAAAGACACTCTCGAGTGTGATTAACTCCTTCTTTGGAACATCGCAGCTCTCGCAGTTTATGGATCAGATCAACCCTCTTGCGGAGATCACCCACAAGCGCCGTCTCTCGGCTCTTGGACCTGGTGGACTTTCGCGCGACAGAGCGGGTTTTGAGGTGCGTGACGTACACTACACACACTATGGTCGTCTCTGTCCTATTGAGTCTCCTGAGGGACCAAACATTGGACTTATTTCGTCGTTGTGTGTATACGCTAAGATCTCGCCAATGGGCTTTATCGAGACTCCATTCCGTAAGGTTAACGAGGGTGTGATAGATCTTGATAATTCACACATTAAATATTACTCGGCAGAGGAGGAGGAGGGTAACGCCATCGCTCAGGCGAATACTGAGTTCAATGATGATGGTACTTTCTGCTCACCAGATCGTTTGAAGGTGCGTGCAGGTGCCGATGTGCCTGTTGTCACAGATCAGGATATCGACCTTATGGACGTTGCTCCTAACCAGATCGCTTCGATTGCGGCGTCACTTATTCCATTCTTGGAGCATGATGATGCGAACCGTGCGCTGATGGGATCTAACATGATGCGTCAGGCGGTACCACTCGTCACAAGTGAGGCGCCTATCGTCGGTACAGGTATCGAGAAGGATCTCATTATCGACAGCCGTATTCAGATCGTGGCTCAAGGTGATGGCGAGGTTATCTTTGCTGATGCTACACGTATTGATATCAAATACGAGCGTACAGAGCTACAAAAAGTTACCACTTTTGCTCCTGAGATCACAACATATACACTACCTCGTTATCGTCGTACCAACCAGAATACATCTGTAACGCTTAAGCCTACAGTCTTTACTGGACAGATGGTCACTAAGGGTCAAATCCTCACTGAGGGTTACTCAACACAGGGTGGTGAGTTGGCTCTAGGACGTAACCTTAAGGTTGCATATATGCCTTGGAAGGGTTATAACTTCGAGGATGCAATTGTTATCTCGGAGCGTATTCAGCGTGATGATATATTCACTTCGGTACACGTTGATGAGTATATCATGGAGGTGCGTGACACTAAGCGCGGAGTGGAGGAGTTGACCTCTGATATTCCTAACGTTAGCGAAGAGGCAACGCGTGATTTGGATGCCAACGGTATTGTTCGTATTGGTGCAAATATCCACCCAGGAGATATCCTCATAGGTAAGATCACACCTAAGGGTGAGAGCGATCCTTCACCTGAGGAGAAGCTTCTACGTGCTATCTTTGGTGACAAGGCGGGAGATGTGAAGGATGCTTCACTCAAGGCTCAATCATCACTTCACGGTGTTGTTATTGAGACTCGTCTATATAGTCGTGCTGAGAAGGATACTAAGAGAAGCAAGAGTGTTGAGAAGCAGATGATCGAGAAGTTCGATGATAAGTTCGCGATGGATGTTGCGGCACTTACGGATCGTCTAGTATCGAAGCTATGGACACTTCTTGAGGGTAAGACAACCACTGGCGTTTATGACTACTTCGGCGTAGAGCTATTTGCTGCGGGCACAGCCTTCAGCGAGAAGATGTTCGAGGAGATCTCGCGCATTACGGTCGATGAGAAGAGCGGCGTGGCAATGGGTTACCTCAACTTAGGTAGCTGTAACTGGACAGGTGACGAGGAGCTTAATTCTCTAATTGAGACAACTGTTAACAACTACACCATTGAGTGGAAGCGTGCGGATGCAGCAATAAAGAGAGAGAAGTATAACTTCAGCAATGGCGACGAGTTGCCACAAAATGGAGTGATCAAGCTCGCTAAGGTCTACATCGCTAAGAAGCGTAAGCTTAAGGTTGGTGATAAGATGGCGGGACGTCACGGTAACAAGGGTATCGTAGCTAAGATCGTTCGCGATGAGGATATGCCATTCTTGAGTGACGGAACAATTGTTGATATCTGTTTGAACCCACTGGGTGTACCTTCGCGTATGAACTTGGGTCAGATCTTCGAGTCTGTACTTGGATGGGCAGGACGTGAGCTTGGTTGCAAGTTCGCAACTCCAATCTTTGATGGAGCCTCTCTGGATCAGGTCAATGAACTTGGTGCTAAGGCGGGTATTCCTCATAGTGGTCGTACCTACCTATATGATGGTGGTACGGGTGAGATGTTCGACCAACCAGCCACAGTGGGTGTGACATATATGCTTAAGCTCGGTCACATGATCGACGATAAGATGCACGCACGTTCGATTGGTCCATACTCGCTCATTACGCAGCAGCCACTTGGAGGTAAGGCTCAATTCGGAGGTCAGCGTTTTGGAGAGATGGAGGTTTGGGCACTCGAGGGCTTCGGTGCAGCTAACATTCTTCAAGAGATCCTCACAATCAAGAGTGATGACGTTATGGGACGTGCAAAAGCGTATGAGGCAATTGTTAAGGGTGACAACCTACCAAAGGCAGGTATCCCAGAGGCAATGAATGTCTTATTGCATGAGTTGCGTGGTTTGGCGCTATCCGTGAAATTAGAGTCTTAAGTTGTTGATAAAGAATAAATAAGATATATTATGTCATATAATAGAGATAATAAACCTACAGGTGGTTACAAGCAGATCTCGATTAGCCTAGCCTCACCAGAGGAGATCTTAGCGCAGTCGAGTGGCGAGGTTCTCAAGCCAGAGACCATTAACTATCGTACATACAAGCCCGAGAGGGATGGTCTCTTTTGCGAGCGTATCTTTGGTCCTGTGAAGGATTATGAGTGTCACTGCGGAAAGTATAAGCGTATCCGTTACAAGGGTATTGTGTGTGATAGGTGTGGTGTGGAGGTTACCGAGAAGAAGGTGCGCCGTGAGAGGATGGGACACATCTCGCTTGTGGTTCCTGTGGTACATATCTGGTACTTCCGTTCACTGCCTTCGAAGATAGGTTACCTTCTAGGAATACCTACCAAGAAGCTTGAGTCGATCATCTACTATGAGCGTTATGTTGTAATCAATGCGGGTGAAGCTTCACAGTTTGGTATTGATACATACAGCACACTCTCAGAGAAGGAGTACTTGGATGTCATAGCGCAGCTGCCTAAGGAGAATCAGTCATTACCAAATGACGATCCTAATAAGTTCTTCGCCATGATGGGTGCGGAGGCGATTGATATATTGCTAAAAACGGTAGATTTAGACTCTGTATCATACGCACTTCGTCATAAGGCTCTCACGGAGTCTTCTCAGCAGCGTAAGAGTGAGGCTCTTAAGCGCCTTAATGTTATTGAGTCGTTCCGTAACTCTGCCAATGTTAACCGCCCAGAGTGGATGGTTCTCAATGTGGTACCAGTTATTCCACCCGAGTTGCGTCCACTAGTGCCTCTCGATGGAGGTCGCTTCGCGACGTCGGATCTCAATGACCTTTACCGTCGTGTTATTATCCGTAATAACCGCCTTAAGCGTCTTATCGAGATCAAGGCTCCAGAGGTTATCTTGCGCAACGAGAAGCGTATGTTGCAGGAGGCTGTTGACTCATTGTTCGATAACTCGCGTAAGAGTAATGCGGTTAAGAACGAGTCAAACCGTCCACTAAAATCACTCTCGGACTCGCTTAAGGGTAAGCAGGGACGTTTCCGTCAAAACCTTTTGGGTAAGCGTGTTGACTACTCAGCACGTTCGGTTATCGTCGTAGGTCCAGAGTTGAAGATGCACGAGATGGGTATCCCTAAGGATATGGCGGCAGAGCTATACAAGCCGTTTGTTATCCGTAAGCTCATCGAGCGTGGTATTGTTAAGACAGTAAAGTCAGCAAAGAAGATTATAGATCGCAAGGATCCTGTTATTTGGGGGATCTTGGAGAATGTAATTAAGGGTCACCCAGTTCTGATGAACCGTGCCCCAACCCTTCACCGTTTGGGTATTCAGTCGTTCCAGCCTAAGCTCATCGAGGGTAAGGCTATGCAGCTTCACCCACTCGCTTGTACGGCGTTCAATGCCGACTTCGACGGTGACCAGATGGCGGTTCACTTACCACTAGGTAATGCTGCGATCTTGGAGGCTCAGGTACTTATGCTTGGTTCGCATAACGTCCTCAATCCAGCCAATGGTGCCCCTATCACTGTCCCTTCGCAGGACATGGTCTTGGGTCTCTACTATATCAGTAAGTCGCGCCCTGGAGTTAAGGGTGAGGGTCTGGTATTCTACGGTGCCGAGGAGGCTATCATCGCCTACAACGAGAAGCGCGCAGAGCTTCACGCTAAGGTTAAGTGTGTTGTTGAGACTGTAAATGAGCATGGTGACTATGAGATGAAACTAATAGATACAACTATCGGTCGTATCCTCTTCAATCAGCTTGTTCCTCGCGAAGCGGGTTACATCAATGAGGTGCTTACGAAGCGCTCACTACGCGATATCATCTCATATGTGATGAAGGTGGCGGGTACCGCTAAAGTTGCATCGTTCCTTGATGATATTAAGGGTATGGGTTATCGCATGGCGTTCCAAGGAGGTCTATCCTTCAACCTTGACGCGGTGATTATCCCAGACGAGAAGGAGAAGCTAGTAAGCGAGGGTTACGATCGTGCGGATGCTATTATGGAGGACTACAACATGGGTCTTATAACCAATAATGAGCGTTATAACCAGATCATCGACGTTTGGACAAATATCAACTCTAAGCTCACCAAGACGGTTATCGACACACTTATCAGCGACCAGGATGGTTTCAACCCAGTATATATGATGCTTGATTCGGGAGCCCGTGGTTCTAAGGAGCAGATTCGTCAGCTCTCAGGTATGCGTGGTCTGATGGCAAAGCCTCAGAAGTCAGGAGTCGAGGGCGGTCAGCAGGTTATCGAGAACCCTATCCTCTCGAACTTCAAGGAGGGTCTTTCGGTGTTGGAGTACTTTATCTCTACCCACGGTGCGCGTAAGGGTCTTGCCGATACAGCACTTAAGACTGCCGATGCGGGTTACCTAACGCGTCGTCTTGTCGATGTGGCTCAGGATGTTATCATCAATGAGTATGACTGTGGAACGCTTCGTGGTTTGACAGCAACAGCTATCAAGCGTAACGACGACGTTGTACAGACGCTATATGATCGTATACTTGGACGTACGGCAGTTCTTGATGTTGTCAACCCTCTCACGGGAGAGCTTATCTGCGCGGCAGGTAGCGAGATCACGGAGGATATAGCAGCAGCTATTGATAAGTCGCCACTAGAGTCGGTAGATGTACGTTCGGTACTCACTTGCGAGGCTCGTAATGGAGTGTGCGCTAAGTGTTATGGTCGTAACCTCGCTACTGCACGTATGGTTCAGAAAGGTGAGGTTGTGGGTGTTATCGCTGCACAGTCTATCGGTGAGCCAGGTACTCAGCTTACACTTCGTACATTCCACGTCGGTGGTGTGGCGGGAGGTTCTACTGTCGAGACAAATGTTATCTCGAAGTATGCTGGTCGCCTAGAGATTGACGAGTTGCGTACAATCAAGAGCAAGAATGCGTCAGGTGAGCTTGTTGATTTGGTTGTTTCACGTCAGTCGGAGTTCCGTATCGTTGATCCTAAGACCGATATCGTTCTATATACTCATGCACTGCCTTATGGTTCAGTCCTTTACAAGGAGGATGGAGCCGAGATCTCTAAGGGAGATTTGGTTTGTGAGTGGGATCCATACAACGCGGTTATCATCTCTGAGCACGATGGAGTTATCGCCTACGATAGCATTATCGAGGGTGTTACCTATCGCGAGGAGCGTGACGAGCAGACAGGTCTTTCGGAGCGTGTGGTTATCGAGAGCAAGGACAAGACTAAGAACCCAGTTATCAAGGTTCTTGATAAGGACGGTATCGAGATTAAATCATATAACCTTCCAGTTAACGCCCATGTGGTAGTTAAGAACAAGGCTAAGATCAAGAGTGGTGACGTCATCATCAAGATCCCTCGCGTTGTTGGTAAGTCGGGAGGTGATATCACGGGAGGTCTACCTCGTGTTACGGAGCTTTTCGAGGCGCGTAACCCATCTAATCCAGCTATCGCTTCGGAGATTGATGGCGAGGTTTCATTCGGTAAGATCAAGCGTGGTAACCGCGAGATCATCATCACTTCTCGTGAGGGTGACGTTAAGAGATACCTAGTGCCTCTATCACGTCAGATCATCGTTCAGGAGAACGACTATGTGAAGGCTGGTAACCCACTTTCAGATGGTGCGATCACTCCAGACGATATCCTTAAGATATTGGGTCCAACCCGCGTTCAGGAGCATATCGTGAATGAGGTTCAGGAGGTCTACCGTATGCAGGGTGTGAAGATCAATGATAAGCACTTTGAGGTTATCGTACGCCAGATGATGAATAAGGTTAAGATTGATGATCCAGGAGATACTCAGTTCTTTGAGGATCAGGTTGTCAACAAGTGGGAGTTCATGAATGTCAATGACGACCTTTATGACAAGGTTGTTGTGACAGACGCTGGTGACTCTCAGAGTGTTCAGGCAGGTCAGATCATCACTGTGAGACGCCTATGTGACGAGAACTCATCACTTAAGCGTAAGGATATGAGAGCTGTGGAGGTTCGCGAGATCGTCCCTGCAACATCTAATCAGGTGCTTCAGGGTATCACACGCGCAGCGCTTCAGACATCATCATTCATCTCGGCAGCATCCTTCCAGGAGACTACTAAGGTGCTTAATGAGGCAGCGATCCAAGCTAAGGTCGATCCACTCGTTAACTTGAAGGAGAACGTAATCTGTGGTCACCTAATACCAGGAGGTACAGGTCTTCGTGACTATGATACCCTAAGTGTTGGTCTTAAAGCCGACGTAGAGGGACTATTGTAGTAACTATAATATGTTAAAAGAGGGATAATTCATCGAATTATCCCTCTTTTTGTTTTAGCTCTGCGGGGAGCAAGCTCCCATTTACTATTATTGTATCTGTTTTACTGAGGACTGCCTTCGGCGAGCGGGGTGCTCCCCGCGGAGCTATTCTTTATGGTGCGATTGTTAATAGATTGATTCTCAATCTTCTATATATTGACAAATGTTCGATCAAAGCGTTGCTTTATCGCTCATTTATCAATATACAGCGACGTAGGCTACGCCTACAATTAACAATCGAACGCTATCCGCGTAGGGCAGTTGTAGGCACTAATAATATAACTTCATAATCTCCTTCGCGTGGGCAGAGAGTGAGTGGTGCCACTCTTTAGTGATGATAGTTTGGTTGAACTCTCGCAGTCGAGATCTATCACCTAGCAACTCCAATAATTTACTTTTTAGATCCTCTACGTGTGAGAATATAAACCACTCATCGTAATCAGCAACGATATCTTTAGCGCCCACGGTCGAGCTGACGAGCGTCGGTATGCCATACGACAGAGCCTCCAGTGTTGTAAGGCTAAAGGTCTCATGCCATAAAGATGGGGTTATTAGTAGCGCGTCGTTATGGTATATCTGTTTGAGATCCTCGGGTTTATAGCCCCCTTTGAACTCTATTAGCTCGCACGGAGAGCTACCCACGTCACCCCACACATCGAGCTGCCAACTGCGATGCCCCTCACCATACAGTTCCGAGAGCGCCTGCTCCAACATTGGGAACCCTTTATAGTGGGCGCTACTACCAATAAAGAGGAGTTTCAAGCACGGTGGTTCGTAGCTCCTCGCGCGGCGATTATCCTCTACGTTCTTGTTTGTGATTGGCAGTAGGGTAGACTCTTTTACGTTGGTATGTTTTAGGTATACACTTCGCGTGACGTCACTATTAAAGTGAACGACATCGAAGAGATCGAGCATCTCGCCATAGTGTTGAGAAAGCTCTCTATAACCTAGCTTTGACATAGTTCTTTAGCAGTAAGCCGATTTTTGAGTTGTAGAGGCGCAGGAAGAGGGTGCTCTTGCTAGCTCGATTACACTCACGGCACTTTTGTGGCGAGGGGGTGTTGCAAACCTCGCCATTATGATCTATCATGTTCACCTTGGGGCAGATACCGTAGTAGTCGTGTGCTGTGTATACCAATTTTACACCTTTCGACTTGAAGAATATAAGTAGCTCCTTGGGTAGCCCCATAAGGGTGTGCACATGAAAGGCGTCGGGCTTAATCTCGTTATATAGACTCTCCATCGCGCTTTGCGACATAGACTTTGTGGAGATAAAATCTGCGGGGTCGTGAACGCCATAACGGAGCGGTAGCGGCAGGCTATTTTGTAGTGCGTAACACTCGATGCCACCTCTCTTGCCGACTCTGCGCCAGCTGATATCTCGGTTGTGCCACTGCCATCCCTGCGCGTAGAGAAGCACGACGGTGGCGGAGCGTTGCTGCTCCGCGATTAGGTCGGTTGAGTAGTGCGTCAGTCCACCGCTTCGCTCGGGGGCGGTGCCTAGTGTGTAGTGTATGATGGTCATATCTTGCGCAGTAAATCGCTCCAAATAGATAACATACGTTTGGTGTGGTCACTTAAAGTTCCCCTCTCACGGTCAATGTATCTCGACATGACGTCTAAAAGGTATGAAGTGTAAGAGATATCAAAATTTGCGATTTCCTCGCCTTTAAACTCCGAGATCAACTCTTCAGCTGATACTCTGCGCGCGAATATCGCAGTCTGGGTGACGAAATGAAACCTATCGAGGTACGGAGGATAACTCAGCGAGGAGTATTCCCAATCAAAAACGAACAATTTGTCATCCTCTAAAAATGTATTCCATGGTGTGAAATCTCCATGGTGCGCCGAAAACTCCACCTCACCATCGCCGTAATAGCTGCGCACAGAGGTTATCGCTTGGCGGATAAGCTCCGCGTTAACCTCTTGCAGTGATGGTAGATACCCCTCCAAAACGGAGATCGACCGCGCGAAGTCACTCTGCGAAAATGGCAGCCTAACTTTGGTGCTGTTATGTAGTCGTTGCAAAAACTTGTCGTGCTCACTTTGCCACGCGTGAGAGATCACCGAGTGGTTGGTCTTTGTTGTTGACTGAATAAAAGCGATTGTGTTATTACTTTGGTTAACCGCACCGCAGTAGAGTGGTTCGGGGATATTCCTAACTCCCTTTTGGTGCAGCGTCGTTAAGATGTGTTGTTCGTGGCGAAATAGAGACTCTACACTTTTGTTGCTTGATAGCTTGCAGTAAGCCAGGATCTTATCTCCTTGCGAGATCTGGATTGTCACCTTTTGGTGGGTCGATGGAGTGCCCTCGAAGATCGAAAACTCAAAACTCTCAACCCCAAGCACTCGACGCAGCAACTCACTAATGGAACTATCCAACTTGATCTGCAATCGGCGCGCTTTGATCCTATTTTGGACAGCGGTGCTCCAGTGAAGATAGGGCAACAATAACTTAACTAACCTCCCCCTCACACCGCTAGGTTGGTAGATGTTGAGTGCTGTGCGCATATTTTTAGTCGGCACTACCCACGCCTTACCATCGCTATTCGAGAAGCGGACGTATCTATCTTTTGTCTCGGTAGAGGGTGAAATATAGCTATTCTCTAACATATTTAATTATTATATCTCGAATCTCCTCGCCCTTGCGCTCCCAAGTAAAATCGCCGCGAATATCGACTATCTTCTCGGCCATCTTCTCGCGAAGTGAACTTTGCGACAACCTAAGAATCGACATCGCTAGATGTTGAATTAGTCTGGCTCGACTCTCCATGCGTAACACAACGGCATACTCATCACTAAAATACTTAGTGTAGCCACCACTATCTACGCAGATTAGAGGTTTAGCAAACGTGAGCGAATCAAAAGCTGTCGTCACAGCCCCCTCCTTGAGCGATGGATTGACCACCACGTCGCACTGCGCCATATAGCTAAGGTACTCCTCGCGGCTCACCTGCCCACGCAGAGTGACGTGTGACTGCAAGCCCCTCTTCGCGATGAGCCGCTTTAATTTCGAGAACTCTTCGCCCGCTCCCAGTATATCGAGGTGTACTCTATCGTTCGTCTTTGTGGCTATTGTCATCGCCTCTATCAGTAGGTCAAACCCTCGCCACCCCTCCAGACGACCAACAGCTAGGTAGCGCACAATACCATCTTCGCTACGCGGGGCGGACGCTTCGTGCGCGTCGAATAACTCCACCGCGACATCGGTGAATACGACAGCTTTGGCTCTGTATTTTTCTGCTACCAAGAGCCTTGTCTGCTCTGTTTTGCAGAGAATTAGCGCGGCATGGCGACACCTACTCTTAAAACTCCAGTTATACCTCAGCGCTGCCGCCATAAGACGTTGCGCCCACTCCTTGAGCCGCCCCTTGAGGGTGTAGTGTTTGGAGAAATCTCGATCAATGCAGTTTCCAGCACTTGTTGGTCCCCAGATAAATTTTTGGCTCTTACCATAGCGGCTAACACTCCAGAGGGCATTGCCGTAGGTTAGGTGGTGGTAGATCTCGATACCGTTTTGTTGCATAGTCCGCTTGACAATCTTGTTGGTAAAGTGCTGCCACAGCAGGTAGTAGATCCTCACCCCACGTAGCCCCTTTTTCCACCAACGCCACTTCTTGGGTAGATCATAATAGATGAACGTTGGGGGATGGTCATGCCCGTTGCGCGCAAACCACTCCTCGATGCTTTTACGATTACTCTCCCTCGTTAGCACCCACAGATCAAAGTACCGCGACATCTCCAGCACCCAATGCCACCCAACACCAATCTCCGAACCTAGGTTAGGCTCGCAGGCGTA
>JBCQVD010000135.1:0-3737 GCA_047173405.1 Rikenellaceae bacterium | reverse complement strand
TGGCTGCTTCATCCCACTGCGTCACCTCGATCTTGAGTTTAGAGAGAGCCTCTTTATATGTTGGACGATTTTGAAGTAGTATCTGCTCACTACCGTTAGCCACCTCTTTGCCACTCCTAAGCAGCTGAGCACGGAGGGTTACGTAACCCGCCTCCCATTGAGGCTGCGTAGTAAAGGATATATCATCTAGGGATTGAGCAAAGCAATCTCCACCCTCGATATTTACCTTAAAACTCTTTTCGAAATCGGTGTTGTCTATAGTGTAACGCAGCGTATACTCACCAACGGGTAGATAGCCATGGTTGATGATATTAGCCTCCATCACTACCTCATCGCCAACACGGAAGTATTTGCCATTTTTGCGCGAAAGAGATATTTGCAGCAGTCGGGTCCAATATGTAAATACATCTGCGGGACCCTTGATATTACGCCCCTCGTCCACGATTGCTGACGACCAATCTAGCGCACTACCCTCCGACTGTGGACCTGGCGACCAGCCATTAAGGGCATAACCCTCGGCTATATTATTACACAGCACAGACTGAGCATGACGAGCATGCGCATACATCATACCGCGCCCCGCCTGCATGGAGATATCCTCTGGAGACTTGATATTACCAGAGCCTGACTCTAAATTAAATCGACTAAAGGCATCAACCAATTTATCGTGGTTACCTTTGTATATGTTGGTGTCATAACCGACCTTTCCCGTCGCTTTAATATCCTTATATGTCTTGACCCAGTTAATTGGTCCCGACACTGAGTTCACCTCCCCGAGGAAGTATGTTCCATTGGTTATGGTATCATTACGGTGTTCCTTTTGATAAAACTCAATATCTTGATATATAGGGGATTGGTTTTTAGCTGTGTGATCATCGTAGTTATCCATACGCATCACGCTTTGGTAAGGGCGGAAGTGTTGTATCTGGATTCTATCGTCAAGCGGACCACTCGTGTTCACAATCAAACGAGAGTCGTCCATAGAGTTGATCATCTCGAGAGCCTCCTTGCGAGCCAATGGAAAATTACTATCCTCATTGCTCAAACTATATATTATAAGACTTGGATGGTTCCTATCTCGAATAACCATACGTCGGATCTTCTCCTTGACATGAATCGAAGTAAACGAAACCGTGTCAAGATGATTAGTACCTTTGATATAGTGGAATCCGCCAGGCTCTTCATATATGCAAAGGCCCTTTTCGTCGGCATACTTCATCACCAAAGGCTCTCCTATGGTGCGATGGAACGAGAGACCATTCTGCTTCATTGCCAACGCTGCATCAACACTCTTCTCGGCGAGTTCCGCTGTGGCATAGTCGCCCGTAGGGGTGTAAAAGCCCCAATCAATAGCCGAACGGAAGATAAAACGCTTGCCATTGAGGTAGTAGTTATCGCCTCCGCTTAACCCCTTTTTAACCTCAAAGGTACGCACTCCAAAGCGCACACTCTTGGTGTCACTTCCTAGCTTAGAGGTCATATTGTAAAGATTTGGCGACGCTGGTGACCAAAGTTTTGCCTTTGACAGCTTCATCTCAAAACTTAGGTGGTTAACTCCCTGCTTTAGCTCAACCTTCTCACTGTGGCTCGCGATGCGTTTACCCGTAGCGTCACATGTAACCACAAAAGGCATCACAACATTGCGCGCCTCGTTTGCCTTATTTACAACCTCCACACTAACCGCCACACTGCGCCCCTCGGCTGGCAGCAGGTTCTTGACAAAGATATCATTTACGTAGACCTCCGGCTTTACCGACAGAGTAACATCCCCAAGTGTCGAGAAGTTACGACCGTTACTGGCGTAGCACTTTTCACCCCAATAAAGGTTTGAAATATCGTACCATCCACGTCTACCTCCAGGGTTAGTGAGCCTTACTGCAATCTCATTTTTTGCATTGGGAATAATAAACTCACTGACATCAAACTGAAAAGGAGTCTCACCGACTATGTCGTAAGCGGCTAATTTGCGGTTAATGTAGACCTCAGCGCGCATTCTAGCCTTCGCGATATCGAGAAGAATCACCTTATCCTGAATATCCGCTGGAGCCTTAAATGTCCGCCATACCCAGCTAACGCCCTCGTAAGTCTTAGTATTAACTCCCTCTAAGAAGTACTCATCAATTGTCATGGGGACACTCACTGCAAGAGCATCTTCACTGAGTGCTCCCCACCCTTCGGTCGGTACATTAATCGGGAGTGTAGATAGTGCGGGCAGCTCACTTGGAAGATATATTTTATCACCCTTCCACTCCGCTTTTGGGTCAAGCATAGCTCGCCACCCGTCCCCCGAGAGGTTGATTACTTGCGTAGATTGCGCGGCAGCAAAGGTCGATAACACCGACACAAATAACGCAAAAAAAGATAGAACCACTATGGGTTTGAATCTCTGTTTCATAACATTGTCTAAATTTAGGGGAGATTTGGTTTAAAGTGCAAGTTACAAAAAAAAACGAATATTTAAAAATATCGAATACAAATTCATATATTTTGTTTATCTTTGAAAAACTTTTTACACTCTGTAATTTTTGCCTAATTTTTAAACCTTAATAATTTTAACCAGTGAAAAAGAGACTTCTAATTTTTTCAGCACTTCTGTTTGGTGCGACGCTATTTGCGAAGGCTTCAACTACTCCAGAGCGACCATACTTCAATAAAAAAACGGATCTATTGTTAGCACAATTTGATAGCAAACCCGACCCAGACGACATTCATGCTCAAGCAGCATTAGGGTGTATGATGATCCACCCTGACCTAAAAGGTGTAGATATATATGCAGTCTCAGGAGCTATCGGTGAGCAAAAAGGTCAATTCTTAGACTCCAAAGAGCTGTTTAATTTAGTTTTTGGAAAACGATGGACTGCGGCCAATGAAGATTGGAATAAAGCGGTTGCCGACATTGTTAATGTTGTGTTGCCCATCCTCCAAAAAGGTGGCAAAGTGTGGGTTCAAGAGGCTGGACAATCAGACATTACAGCCGATTGGGTGAAAGAGATTTTAAAGAGCATACCCGCTTCGAAGGTTAAAAGTGATGTTATCGTTGTGCAACACAGCAACTGGAACGAAAAAGAGAGTAACGATGACGACCTAGCCTATGTTATGAAGATGACAAACTATTTTGGTTTGGATGATGGTAACGCACTTCCTACGGAGGCTTGGGGCGATCGCGGACCCTACACAACTCCTGCTTATCGCGGGAAGGACGCTAAATGGATGAAGCTAGCTAAAAAATCCCCCAATAAAAAAGCTCGCAAGATGTGGACACTCGCAGATGATATTATCAGTTCTTATTTCCCCGATGGCTTTAAGCACAAGTGGTCATACCTCTATTATGGAGGTGTAGACTACTCCGACTGCTGCGAGAATTGGTGGATACTTAACATCGGCGAAGCGGCCGACTCCCATGAAAAATTCTGGAAACGCTACGTGACTAATAAATAACGTCTAGCGACCAACAATAAAAAAGGCTGTCCTAAACATTCGTTTTGAGACAGCCTTTGCCATTCCTTTTAAATGGCTTAGCCGCTTATTCAGGTTAAAACATTAGATAATTGCAAATATTGAGCTGTTAATAAAGCGTGAAGATTTCGTCAAATACGTGATTTTGGGTTAGATTCACTTAGTAACCTCAAATGGATGGGCATTAGAGAATATTCAATGGTTCATAAAAGGAGCCGAAAAACTTGGGTATAATATAGAGAATAGCCTTCTAAAATAAAATAATATCTCAGTCGAATCTT
>JBCQVD010000028.1:0-20863 GCA_047173405.1 Rikenellaceae bacterium | reverse complement strand
TAAACACTTAACATTAAACGCTGCCATTTCATCTGTTAATAGCAAACTTTAGTTTGCGTCACTTGGTTGTGGGGATAAGTTTGAAAGCTCGCTTTTAGAACTTATCACGACAATCAAGAGGCTTTAATAAAGACTTCTTAACAGATGCAATGCAAAGAATAGCTCCGCAGGGAGCACCCTGCCGCTGTCCGCGCAGGACAGTAAGATGCAATATAAAAGATTTTGGTTCTAACGAACCAACGCCCTCTGAGCGATTTTCCCGCGAGCGCAAAAATCGCTTTTTAGGAGGGAGGGCGATATAGTTTTCGATAGTCCGCGGACTGCCCTGCGCGGGCGGCGGCGGGGTGCTCCCCGCGGAGCTTTTTTATATTTAATGTTAAGCGTTAAATGTTAAGGAACTAAATACTAATCGCTTAACTTTAAACATTAAACACTAATCATTAAACACTAAAAAAACTACCCCCGATACTTATAACGCGAGGGAGATGTTCCTGTATGTTGTTTGAAGTATTTACCGAAGAATGACTGTGTAGAGAAATTCAGGGCATGTGCGATCTCTTGGATGCTAAGCCCCGAGTACATCAACAAATTCTTAGCCTCAAGAATCACGGACTCATCAATCCACTTCGCCGCGGTCTTACCACTTGCGTCCTTGACCACAGCCGAGAGGTACTTAGCTGATATATTTAGTTTACCAGCATAAAACTTAACATTGCGCTCACTCTTACTATACTGCTGGAGAAGTGAAACAAACTCATCGAAGATAACCTCACAGCGACCTCGCTTCCCTTCCGAGTCGTCGCCTCCACGTTGATTGATCTCCGAGAGAAGATAGAATATAGCTGAGAATACAGTCTTAATAATTTGTGAACGATAGCGCTCCTTATCGCTATTTATAACGGTACGAATAAGCTGAAAGAACTGACGTATCTCCTCGATATCCTTCTGCTTAAGGTGCATGATTGGGTTGCGACCAAAACGCATATAGAGAGGCAACGATGTCGAGAGGTCGATCTGTATATCCTCAATAAAAGCCTTCGAGAAAGAGGTCAAGAAAGCCGTTGCGTCCGCCGAGCACGAGAGTGTCTCAATGACGCTATTTGCCGAAAAGACAAAAGAGTCACCCGCCTTGATATTATACTCTTTATAGTCGATCAATATCGTCGCTTCGCCAGTCATCAACAACCCTGCTGAGAGACCAGCAAAAGAGACTGGGTGCGTAACCGAATGGTTAGTCTCTGCCGTTAGAAATGTAATCACTAAATCATCCGAAAGATAGCTTACATCCACCATCTCTTGCTTAAGCAGAGCAACCGACACTCTATACAAATTGGGTGTTGGAGCTGTTATTTTGCGTGGTTTCATAAAATTTCAATTTTTCAATCTGTTAGTTTAGGGCACAAACAAGCGCAACGCGTCTATCAATGCCCAAGTATCAAACAAAAACTGCTAGAGTCTATAAATTCGATACTCATATAAACAGTTTAAATTTAACTTAAAAAGTTTCTTAAATCCTTGTAACTTTGCATTGAGATTAACCATAACTCAACGCTCAAAGAGCAGCTCCTTAATTCTTCTCTCTAATCACCCCCAATAGCTCCTCTATGATACCATATAAACCATCTTTCTTTCCTAACTATACTCCTACCTTCTACTCCATAAGCATACCCTGAAGCCCAGGACTTATGTATTCGCGGTAGGATGTTGAATCTTGTTTCCCACTATCACCATATATAAAGTAAACCTCTATATCATCTATCTTGTGCGCTACCTCCTCCGCTGCGGCTGAACCTAGCGCCATAAACATTGTAGCGTAACTATCCGCCAAAGCGCACGTCTTAGCCATCACCGTAACCGACAGCAGTGTCGATATAGAGCTGCGCCCCGTGCGAGGGTCGATAGTATGGGCTATCTTACGCCCGCTATTGTCGATGTAGAACCGACGATAATTCCCCGATGTTGCCATCGCGCGCAAACCACTGCGAGGGTCCATCGAAATACGTCGCTTGACATACTCTCCACTGGTCATATTACCATCAAAGGGTCTCTCTACTCCAATCCGCCAACCAATACCACTACTGTTGACACCTCGACAATAAAGTTCTCCTCCAATATCTACAAGGTAGTTCTCCGCTCCCAGAGACTCCACGATATGCGCCAACTTATCAACTGTGTAACCTTTAGCTATAGAGTTAAAATCTAGCTCAATGCGAGCATCCTCCTTCACTAAGCGTCCATCTTTAATTGAGATCTTCTCGTGCCCCACAAACTCTAACAGAGAGTCGATGTTAGGCTCACTCACCACAGCACCACTCTCACTTGCCCCCTTGCGAGCAAAGCCCCACGCTTTGACCAGCGGCATCACGGTGATATCGTAGACCCCACCACTTAGGCGACTCACCGAATCAGCAAGCTCTATATTGTAACACATATCCTCGGTCAACAGATCGCTCTCGCCTCTATTAATCTGCGAGATCATGGAGTTTGCATCGAAGATAGACATCTGCCTCTTCATCTCGCGGTCAAGGCTATCCACCGCCCGAGAAAGATATTGAGCCTGCGCCCTATCTATATCCGCCACAACTAACATGTCGGTACCAAGCATCACCCCCTCCAAACGGACATAATCCTTTGTCGATGGCTCACACCCCCCAAACAACACAAATAATAGAGAGGCTAAAACTACCCCAAAAACTCTTTTCACTATGCGACTCCTATTAACTTAGCTTAAAATATCTCGAAAGCTGTTTAACGTTTCCTATTACAAAGATAATATTTTTTTTCAAAACAAAAAGAATTAAATGATATTTTTTTGCTTTAAGTATTGTAAATTACCTATTTATGCTTATCTTTGCCCGTGCTCTGGCGAAATTACATAGTAAGGGTAATGCGTCGTAGAGTAAACTTAATAAAATTTATTACACAATGGCTTATTTAACAACAGACAAAAAGCAAGAGATTTTTGGTCAGTACGGAAAGTCTAACACCGATACAGGTTCAGCAGAGAGCCAGATCGCGTTGTTTTCATACCGTATCAGCCACCTTACCAACCACCTTAAGAAGAACAAGCATGACTTCGGAACTCAACGCGCTCTATTGCGCCTTGTAGGTAAGCGTCGTCACCTACTTGAGTACTTAAAGGAGACTGAGATTGAGCGTTACCGCGCAATCATCAAAGAGCTTGGATTACGTAAGTAAGACACCAAAAGCAAATAATAGGGTTGTGGGAATCTTATCCTCAGCCCTATTTTTCTGCTTTTATTATTGATTTGACATTAGAGACGAAAAAGATATAAAATTTATGGAAGAAACAAAGTTGTTCAACCCCGTGCAGAAATATATTAAACTCTGCGGTGGAGAAGAGATCATGATTGAGACTGGCAAAGTAGCTAAGCAAGCTGATGGCGCAGTCGTAGTAAAACAGGGCGACACTATGTTGCTCGCTACAGTTGTTGCCGCTAAAGATGCTAAGCCAGACACTGACTTTATGCCTTTGCAGGTAGAGTACAAAGAGAAGTACGCATCGTGCGGTCGCTTCCCTGGAGGATTCCTTAAGCGCGAAGGTCGCGCAGGCGACGCTGAGGTGTTGGTTTCACGTCTTATCGACCGTGCACTACGTCCACTCTTCCCAGCTGACTACCACGCAGATGTATTCGTTACTGTTAACCTTATCTCTGCCGACAAAGATATTCAACCAGATGCTCTAGCTGGACTAGCCGCTTCGGCTGCTCTTGCAGTTTCGGACATTCCATTCAACGGTCCAATCTCGGAGGTTCGCGTAGTGCGCATCGACGGCGAGTACCGCATCAACCCACGTTTCTCAGAGATGAGCGACGTAGACCTAGATATCATGGTTGGTGGTACAATCGACAATATCCTTATGGTCGAGGGTGAGATGAAGGAGGTTAGCGAGGAGGTAATGCTTGGCGCTATCAAGTTCGCTCACGAGGAGATCAAGCGTCACTGCGAGGCTCAGATCGAACTCGCTAAGGAGCTAGGTAAGGATGTTAAGCGCACCTACTGCCACGAGAACAACGACGAGGAGCTTCGTCAATATATCATCTCGGAGCTTTACGACAAGGCATACGCCATTGCAACTAGCGGCACTAAGAAGCACGAGCGCGCTGAGGCATTCGAGACTTTGGAGGCTGAGTTTATCGCTCGCTACTCTGAGGAGGAGTTATCTGAGAAACTTACACTTATCAAGAAATATTTCCACGACGACGTACTTAAGATGGCTATGCGTAACATGATCCTTGATGAGGGTCAACGCCTTGATGGTCGTCGCACAGACGAGATCCGCCCAATCTGCTGCGAGGTAGGTTACCTCCCTGCGGCTCACGGTTCGGCACTCTTCACTCGTGGTGAGACTCAATCGCTTACAACTGTTACCCTCGGAACTAAGCTCGACGAGAAGCAGAAGGATGAGGTTCTAGTACAAGGTAGCGAGAAGTTCGTTCTTCACTACAACTTCCCTCCATTCTCTACTGGAGATGCTCGTGCCGCACGCGGTCTAAGCCGTCGCGAGATCGGTCACGGTCACCTAGCATGGCGTGGTCTTAAGTCTATGGTACCACTCGGCGAGGATAACCCATACGCAGTACGTGTAGTATCAGATATCTTGGAGTCTAACGGCTCATCATCAATGGCTACAGTATGTGCTGGTACACTAGCACTTATGGACTCAGGTGTAAAGCTTAAGCGCCCAGTTTCTGGTATCGCAATGGGTCTTATCTCAGACTCTAAGAGCGGTAAGTGGGCTGTACTTTCAGATATCCTTGGCGACGAGGATCACCTAGGAGATATGGACTTCAAGGTGACAGGTACATCTGAGGGTATCACCGCAACACAGATGGATATCAAGGTTGATGGTCTATCATACGAGGTTCTAGCAGCTGCTTTGGAGCAGGCTCGCAAGGGTCGTCTCCATATCCTCGGCAAGATCACCGAGTGCATCTCTGAGCCACGCGAGGACTACCGTCCATTCGTACCACGCCTAGTACAGATCACCATCCCACAAGATATGATCGGTGCAGTAATCGGCCCTGGCGGTAAGATTATCCAAGATATCCAAAAGACTACTCAGACAACAATCACTATCACTGAGGTTGATAGCAAGGGTCTTATCGACATCTTCGGCATCAACAAGGAGTGTATCGACGCAGCACTTGCTCGTATCAAGGCTATCGTAGCTATCCCAGAGGTTGGCGAGACATACAACGGAACAGTTCGTTCAATCGTTGCCTTCGGTGCTTTCATCGAGATCATGCCTGGTAAGGATGCCCTTCTTCACATCTCTGAGATCGACTACAAGCGTTTCGAGACAATGGATGAGGCTGGTATCAAAGAGGGCGACAAGATCGACGTTAAGCTGATCGGTGTTGATGCTAAGACTGGTAAGCTCAAACTTTCACGCAAGGCTCTTCTTCCTAAACCTGAGGGTTGGGTAGAGCGCGAGCGTAAGCCACGCGAGGATCGCCCAGAGCGTCGTGAGCGTCCAGAGCGCCGTAGATAATCTCATATAAAGAGCTTTACATATAAAATAGAGGAGTAGCTAATTAAATTAGCTACTCCTCTATTTTATATACTAATCCTACCAAAGCAAATAATTATTAAAAAAAACATCATTTTACGCCTTGTGTAATCAATTATTTCAAAAAAAAATACTACATTTGTAAACTGAGCATGAGTAGAAATTTAACTATCTGTAAAAAATCTTTTTTTTTGCTCGAAACACTACACACTGTATAAAACTTAATAAACATTAAATAATTTACACAAAATGAAAAAACTTGCAACATTTGGCTTGATGCTAGCGATTGCCGTACTTGGCTTTTCTGGCTGTAATTGCACTAAAAAGATGTCTGAGAGATTTGACCAGGTCATCGTTAAGTGCGCCCCTGAAGTTATGACACTCAACAACGGCAAAGTCGATGCAACAGTGACACTAACTCTTCCTATGGAGTATGTTCATCCTAAAGCGATCATTAAGGTTACTCCAGTTATGGTGTACGATGGTGGTGAGGTTGCAACAAAACCATTCTTCTACCAAGGATCTAAGGTTAAGGAGAACTACAGAGTTGTCAAAGGCAACAAGTTAACCGACAATATCTCATTCGACTACACTCCAGCTATGCGCAGCAGCAAGCTTCAGCTACGCGTTGAGATCAAGTGCTACACAAAATCTGGCAAGGGTCAGTTTGTTCTTCTTAACACCAACACTGGTAAGCTAGTATCAAAAGACGAGCTTAAGGTTCTTACCGAGAAGCCTAACTCTAGCGAGGCTACTGCTATTCGTAAGAGATGTGGTTACTGGGCAGCTAAGGGTGTTAACACTCTTCAGCAAGACCTTAAGTATGGTTGCATCATGGGTAGCGCTAAGGATAGCTACAAGCGCGTAACCAACACTACAACTAAGGCAGATCTTATCTACTCTATCAACAGCTCTAAGGTAGCTCCTAAGAGTGTTAAAAGTCAAGATATCGACGCTTTCACAGCTAACGTAGATGCTCAAAGCAAGAACGACCGCGCAACACAAAAGCTCTACGCTAAGGGTTACGCATCGCCTGATGGTAAAGAGACTCTTAACGACAAACTATCGAAGTCTCGTTCTGAGAGCGGAAAGGTAGCAATGGAGAAGCTTCTTAAGGATTATGGTCTTTCAATCGACGCTGCGGCTTACGGTGAGGACTGGGATGGCTTCAAGGAGCTTGTTATGAAGTCTAACATCCAAGACAAGAACCTTATCCTTCAAGTTCTTAGCCTCTACAGCTCAGCTACACAGCGCGAGAGCGAGATCAAGAATATGACATCTGTATTTGGATCTCTTAAGAGCGAGGTTCTTCCACAACTACGTCGTACTCAGATGGTCAACAGCACAGACCTTATCGGTAAGAGCGATGCCGAGATGTTGGCTCTCGTAAACGATAAGAAATACAGCGAGCTTACCCTAGAGGAGGCACTACACGTTAGCAACAATGTAATCAAAGAGCCTAAGGATAAGATTGGCGTATTGAAATATGCAGCTGAGACATTCAACGACTCTCGCGCATACAACAACCTAGGTGTTGCTTACGCTCAAGCAGGACAGCTAGACAACGCAATGGCTACACTTAAGAAGTCTAAGGAGGCTGAGGTGAGCAACAACATGGCTCTTGTAGCTCTAGCTCAAGGCAATGTAAACGAGGCTAAGGGATACGCTAAGAACCCATCTTCAGAGGTGTCTGGCGCTCTTGCAGCAGCTCAAGGAGACTACTCTCAAGCATCTAAGATGAAAGGTTACAACCGCGCAGTAGCTCTAACACTTAAGGGTGAGTACAAAGCAGCTGAGTCGGCTATCGACAGCGACAATAGCGCTGACGCTGACTACCTACGCGCTGTAATCGCTTCAAAGCAGGGTAACACTAAGGTTGCAGGTGCTCAGCTTAAGAGCGCTGTTTCGAAAGACTCTAAACTAGCACAGAAGGCTAAGAGCGATGTTAATCTCGCAAACCTCTTCGAGTCTGGTTTTAAGCTCTAAGCAAACCACGTAAACAACAAAGAGTGTGGCTTCATCTGGAGGTCAAACTCTTTGTTTGTTTTAATACTGTATTGCTTCTTACTGCCTTGCGCGGGCAGCGGTGGGGTGCAAGCTCCCATTTACTTTTGTATTCCCGAGGACTGCCCTGCGCGGGCAGCGGCAGGGTGCTCCCTGCAGAGCTATTCTTTATATTGCATCTGTTAAGTAGTCTTTATTCAAAGTCTATTGAAGCGGCAGAGATGAGTGATTGAAGCAGACTTCATCACCCACCTCTACCACTTCACTTACGCAAACTAAAGTTTGCTATTAACAGATGAAATAGCAGCGTTTAGCGTTTAGCGTTCAGCGTTAAGTGTTTAATGTTTAATGTTGAGTGTTAAGCGATTAGGTCCTTAACATTTAACAGTAAACACTAAACGCTCAACACGGTTTGGTTTTAAACACTTCAGTGTTTATAAGATGAAAAGTGTTAGGTAGTTATCCAAATTTATTTGTGATAATTATCTTAACACTTTTTATCGTAGAACGTAGTTCTTAAACCAGACCGCTACAAAGAAAAAGCTCCGCGGGGAGCACCCCGCCCGTCGGAGACAGTCCTCAAGAATAAAAATAATTTTAGTTCTCACGAACCAACGCCTTCTGAGCAATTTTTATCGGACGGTGCTCCTTTTTTTGTATAGAACTATTCTTTTAGCTATCTTTGTGCCATGACAAGACGAGCTTTAGAGTTACTTGCGCCAGCCAAAGATCTCAAAGGGGCAATCGCTGCGATCGACCATGGTGCCGACGCCCTCTACATTGGGGGTGAGGGGTTTGGTGCACGACGTGCGGCAAGCAACACAGCCGAAGATATAGCTCGTGTGGTGGAGTACGCGCACCCTTATGGCGTTAAGGTCTACGCCACGTTCAACACCCTCATCTTCGAGGAGGAGCTTCAACGGGCGCAAGAAGCCGCCATGAAACTTATCGAGGCTGGCGTTGACGCCCTCATAATTCAAGACACAGCAACCATCGAGATGGGTCTACCCGTGGAGCTGCACGCCTCGACGCAGATGTGTAACATGACACCCGCCGAGATCCGCTTCTTGGAGGAGTGCGGTTTTAAGCGCGTTGTTCTCGAGCGAGGACTCTCCCTAGATCAGATCAGAGCCATCGGCAAGAGCTGCGACGTAGAGCTAGAGGCGTTTATCCATGGTGCGATCTGTGTATCGCATAGCGGTCGCTGTCTCCTCTCGCGCGCACTAAGCCACCGCAGCGGTAACCGCGGCGAGTGCAGCCAGCCTTGCCGCCTAAGCTACGACCTTGTCGCTGATAGTGGCGCGACAATACTCAAAAATAAGCACCTGCTCTCGGTTAAAGACCTCAACCTGTCGCGTAGGCTCGGTGAGCTAATCGAAGCGGGCGTTAGCTCCTTCAAGATCGAGGGCCGCCTCAAAGATATCAGCTACACAAAAAATATAGTATCACACTACCGCACACTTCTCGACAACTATATCGAGTGCCACAAGGGCTACACGCGCAGCTCGCAGGGCGAGTCGCAGGTAGACTTCACCCCCAACCCATCAAAGAGCTTCACCAGAGGCGAAAGCGAATACCTCTTCGATGGACAGAAGCGGGGCGTCGCATCGTTTGAGAGTCCCAAATCTATGGGCGAAGCGGTAGCTAAAGTTATATCAACTCGCGGCAAGGAGATCAAGATTGAACTCCTTGACCCTTCGACCAAACTCATCGCTGGCGATGGAGTGTGTTACCTCAGCGGCGAGGGGCTTAAGGGAACCAATATCAACTCTGTTGCAGGCAGCTCAATCACAACGAGTTCGATGCAGGGTATTACACCAGGTGTTACCCTCTCGCGCAACTACGACAAGGCTTTCAACGACGCACTAGAGAGCAGTCGCACCAAGCGCACCATAGCGACCGCAGCGCACTACCAAGCCTCCGAGCATGGCATACAGATAACATATACCGATTGCGAGGGGCTGACCGCCTGTGCCACGCTGGAGACCACGTTGGAGGTGGCTAAGAACCCATCGAAGATGCGCTCGACCATCGAGCAGCAGATATCGAAGAGTGGCGATACAATCTTTAGGGTTGAGAGTGCAGAGATAGGTGGTGAGGAGTGGTTCGTTGCCGCTTCACAACTCACCGCACTAAGGCGCGAGGCGCTCACGAAGCTACACCAGATGCGCAGCCAGCGCCACAAAGGTGGAGGTGAACACTTCAGCCACAACAGCTCGGCACGCTACCCCACCGAGCAGATAACAGCCGAGCAGGGTGTCACAAACCACCTCGCACGAGACTTCTACACCTCGCATGGGGTGGAGCGTATAGATGATAGTTGGGAGCTACAAACTTCGCTTCAAGGGGCGCGCCTAATGCAGAGTAGCTACTGCATACGCCACGAGATTGGGGAGTGCCTCAAGCAAGGCTCCAAGCTGCGCGGCGATCTATTTTTGGCGCGTGCCAAGGAGCGCTATCGACTAGAGTTCGACTGCATGAAGTGTCAAATGAATATATATAAAGAGTAATTATAGTCCGATAGAGATATAGTAAGATATGATTGAAAATCAAACCCCAAACTTTGCCAATTACGAGCTTATAGACTCGGGTGACTTCGAGAAGCTAGAGCGCTTCGGTGAGTTCGTGACTCGTCGTCCAGAGCCTCAAGCTATATGGCGCAAGAGCCTCAGCGCGCAGCAGTGGCAACAGACAGCAGATGCCTCATTTCTGCGCGACTCTAAGAGCGAGGAGCGAGGCGAGTGGCGCCTTAAACCATCGTGCGCTGAGAGGTGGAACATATCGTACAACTACAAAGATATGCACCTCACCATGCGCCTAGGGTTGACCTCCTTTAAACATGTGGGCATCTTCCCCGAGCAGGCGGCAAACTGGAACTTTATATACGACTCATGCCGCGAGATCGCAAAGGCAGGCGAGACCCCTAAGGTACTCAACCTCTTCGCCTACACGGGTGGCGCGACGCTCGCAGCACGCGCCGCAGGAGCCGAGGTGACACATGTCGACTCAGTGAAGCAGGTGGTGTCGTGGTCGCGCGAGAATATGACCCTCAGCGGGCTTGACGGGGTGCGCTGGATTGTCGAAGATGCACTCAAGTTCGTGGAGCGCGAGTGCCGCCGCGGGAACAAGTATCACGCTATAATCCTCGACCCTCCAGCCTATGGTCGCGGAGCCAATGGCGAGAGGTGGATCCTCGAGGAGAATATAACCCAGATGCTTGAGTGCTGCGCCGAACTGCTGCTGCCAACGCAGAGTTTCTTAGTGCTCAACCTCTACTCCATGGGGCTGTCATCGACCCTTGCGCGCACAGCCGTAAGACAGATCTTCGGCATACCCACCATCGAACAGCGCGGCGAGTTGTACTTCACCGACCGCTCCGAAAAGGAGCTACCGCTAGGCACCTACTACCGACTAAAGAGATAATCTGTTATTTAATAGATATAGGACTGCCCTACGCAGACAGCTTTTTGCACTGCTTCTTACTGTCCTGCGCGGACAGCGGCGGCGTGAGACAGTCAGCGACAAGGCGAAACGGGAATCACCTCGTGAGTATAAAAAGATTAAGGCGCATTTTACAAGAGACAATATTTTTACTATCTTTGTACTTTAAAATTAGACGCAATGATAAAACTCCACGATCTACAATTCAAACCGATGATCCCCGCCTCGAAGATCGAGGAGGCAGTCAAGGCTGTTGCCTCGAAGATCAACCGCGACTATGCAGGGTGCACGACGCCCCCCATTATCCTGGTTGTTCTCAATGGCTCGTTTATCTTTGCTAGCGACCTCACCCGAGAGCTGGATTTCGCGTGCGAGGTATCATTTATCAAGCTCAGCTCATACTCAGGGACTCAGAGCACGGGTGGCGTAAAGAGCATCATTGGACTCAACAGCTCACTTGAGGGGCGTGATGTTATCGTCATTGAAGATATCGTGGATACGGGGGTAACACTCTCGCACCTAGACGCCCAGCTCAAAGAGTTGAGTGCCGCAAGCGTTAGGTACTGTACCCTATTTTTTAAACCCGAGAGCTACAAGCAGAACATCGAAATCGACTACATAGCGATGAGTATCGGCAACGAGTTTATCGTAGGTTATGGTCTCGACTACAACCAGTTAGGACGATCGCTTAAGGATATATACGTAGTGTGCAATGAGTAGGGTCGATTCTATACTTAAGCTCCTCGACGAGGGGCAAAAGCTACCTCTCGTCGAGGAGTTCTACTCGATTCAAGGCGAGGGCTTTCACACTGGTAAGCCCGCCTACTTCATACGTCTTGGTGGCTGCGATGTAGGGTGTCGCTGGTGCGACGCTAAGGAGAGTTGGAACCCCGAGTTGTACCCGCCCACACCCATCGAAAAGATTGTCGAGAGCGCCTGCAACACCACCGCGCGTTCGATCGTCATCACTGGGGGCGAACCTCTGCTATACCCACTTCATCCGCTCACCTGCGAACTTAAAAACCGCGGACTCACCATCTTCTTAGAGACCTCTGGCTCAGCGCCTTTCAGCGGATATTTTGATTGGGTGTGTCTATCACCTAAACGCCAAAAGCCACCTCTCAAAGAGGCGTATTGGCACGCCGACGAGTTGAAGGTGATAATCGAGAAGGAGGAGGATCTGGAGTGGGCAGAGTTCAATGCCGCGAAGGTTGAGGATGGCAGCATTCTATACCTACAACCCGAGTGGAGCGTCTCGCAGCGCATCATGCCGACACTTGTGGAGTATGTCAAGCAGAACCCAAGGTGGAACATCTCGATTCAGACACATAAATATATGAATATCCCATAATGAGTAGCCGACGTGAAAAAATAATCCATAACCTGTGGACTCTATCAACAGCGACCGTTATGATCTTTCTGCTCTACTCCATAGGGCGGAACCTACTGCATGCCCTAGAGATAAAGGGCGACATCTCCACCCTCGAAGATAACGCCAAGAGGTACAAGGCGTTGATCGAGGCCGATAGCACACTTCTCGAGGAGCTTAAGTATGACGACTTGCTCGAAAAATATGCCCGCGAGAACTATCGCATGAAACGTCACGACGAGACTCTCTTTATCATAGAGAAGTAAGTGTTAAGTGTTGAATGTTTAGTGTTAAATGTTAAGGTACTTAATTATCTAACTGCTAACTCCTAACTCCTAACTGCTAAACACTTAACACTATTTAGCCTCTGTCGACCAAAAAAAAGTACAAAATAGCCTGTGATATTTTGAAATCTCTAGCGAAAAGATTATTTTTGCAAACTAGCATTAAGAGATTAAAATACAAATATAACAAAGATATGAAAGTACTTAAATTTGGAGGAACATCGGTTGGTTCAATAGAGAGTCTTGGCAATGTACAGAAGATTGTCAACTCATCCACCGACGAGTTGGTAGTTGTAGTCTCAGCCTTTGGTGGAGTTACCGACCTTCTTATCGCCACCGCCAACGAGGCACACAGTGGGGATGGAGCGTACGCCCAAAGACTCGAAAGCATCATTCTCCGCCACAACAATATGATCGACGGCATTGTTGAGGAGTCTAAACGCGCCGAGTTGAAGAGTCGCCTACAACCTCTTTTTGAGGATCTAAGCAATATATACCGAGGTATTCACCTTATCCGTGACCTCTCAGCTAAGACCATGGATACGATTGTAAGCTATGGCGAGAGGTTATCATCGACGATCATATCTTACATTTTGGATGATGTGACGTTGATTGACTCGCGCGAGATCATCAAAACGAACCCTCAGTTTGGTAAACATATCGTAGACTTTGACACCACAAACGCCCTTATCAAGGAGAAGTTTGCGGGAGTTAAGAGCCGCGTGAAGCTACTTCCAGGTTTTATCGCCTCTGACCTTAAGAGTGGCGAGATCACAACCCTCGGACGTGGTGGCTCGGACTACACAGCAGCTATCCTTGCCGCAGCGCTTGAGGCTTCGATCCTTGAGATCTGGACCGACGTGGATGGCTTCATGACTGCCGACCCACGCGTTATCAACAACACTTACGTTATCGCCCACCTCTCGTACATCGAGGCGATGGAGCTTTGTAACTTCGGTGCTAAGGTGATCTACCCACCAACGATATACCCTGTGTACCACAAGAATATTCCAATCGTGATACGCAACACCTTCAACCTCGACGCTCCTGGAACGCTTATCACGCGCGAGAAGAGCAAGGAGGAGGGTAAGCCAATCAAGGGTATCTCGTCGATTAGCGACACTAGCCTCATCACCATTTCGGGTCTCGGAATGATGGGCGTTATTGGTGTTAACTACCGCATCTTCAAGGCTCTAGCGAAGGCTGGAATTAGTGTATTTATGGTCTCTCAGGCATCTTCCGAGAACAATATCTCGATTGGTGTGAGCCGTAGCGCAGCTGAGGAGGCTGCCGAGGTTGTCTCTGAGGAGTTCTCTGTGGAGATGGAGCTTGGCGAGATGGAGCGTGTTAAGATCGAGCACGACTTAGCTACTGTGGCTATCGTGGGCGACAATATGAAGCACACGCCAGGTATCGCGGGACAGCTATTCAATATCTTGGGTCGCAACGGTATCAACGTTATCGCATGTGCTCAGGGTGCTAGTGAGACCAATATCTCGTTTGTGATCCAGAAGGAGCAGCTACGCAAGGCGCTCAATGTGATCCATGATTCGTTCTTCTTGTCTGATTTCCAAGTTATTAACCTCTACATCGCAGGTATCGGAACAGTCGGCAAGAACCTCGTGGAGCAGATCCGCGCACAGCAATCTAAGCTACTCAAGGAGAAGGCGCTTAAGATCAACGTAATCGGCATTTCGCGCTCTAAAAGTGCTATCTTCGACCGCGATGGCATCGACCTCAACAACTACGAGACACTACTCAAAGAGAAGGCTGTGGAGTCCTCTCCAGAGGCGCTTTGTCGCAATATAATCGAGATGAATATCTTTAACTCGGTCTTTGTGGATTGTACAGCAAGTGGTGATATTCCATCAATATACAAAGAGCTTCTCGACAACAACATCTCAGTCGTTGCTGCCAATAAGGTTGCAGCATCAGATAAGTTTGAGAGCTACGTGGAGCTTAAAGAGATCGCTCGCAAGAGGGGCGCTAAGTTCCTATTCGAGACCAACGTAGGCGCTGGACTACCTATCATCAGCACTATCAACGGTCTTATCAACTCAGGCGATACAATCACCCGTATCGAGGCTGTGGTATCGGGTACGCTCAACTTCATCTTCAACGAGATGAGCGCCGACGTAACACTCAGCAAGGCTATCGTGATGGCTAAAGAGGCGGGGTACAGCGAACCTGATCCTCGTCTTGACCTCAACGGTTCGGATGTTATTCGTAAACTCGTGATCCTAGCTCGCGAGGCAGGATATACCCTAGAGCAGGGCGATGTAGAGAAGAACCTCTTTATCCCAGCGGAGCTTTTTGAGGGTTCAGTAGAGGATTTCTGGCAGCGTGTACCTAGCCTAGACGCAGAGTTCGAGGCTAACCGCGCTAAGGCGGAGGCTGAGTCACTTAGATATCGCTTTGTCGCTAAGTTGGACAATGGCAAGGCTTCGGTTGGTCTTGTGTCAGTAAACGCAAAGCATCCATTCTACGAGTTGGAGGGAAGCAACAACGTGGTGATGCTCACAACCGAGAGATACAAAGAGCTACCAATGGTAATCAAGGGTTATGGCGCAGGTGCTGCGGTGACAGCAGCGGGTGTGTTTGCTGATATCATCAGCATCGCAAACATACGCTAAAACCACTCATAATAGATAGACGATATGAAATATATAGTTATTTTAGGCGACGGAATGTCGGACCACAAGATCGACGTACTAGGGGGTAAGACTCCTCTTCAGTATGTCGAGAAGCCAGCTATCGACGCACTTGCGGCGGCGGGATGTAGTGGTATGCTCAACACTGTACCTAAGGGCTACACCCCAGGCAGTGAGATAGCAAACCTCTCGGTGATGGGCTACGACGTCGACAAGGTATTCGAGGGACGAGGCTCCCTTGAGGCGGCAAGTATGGGTGTCGAGATCGCTGAGGGCGAGATGGCTATGAGGTGTAATATCATCTGTATTGAGGACGAGAAGATCAAGAACCACTCGGCAGGGCACATCTCCAACGAGGAGGCTGCGGAGCTTATCGAAGCGCTACAAGAGGCATTGGGCGACGATGAGATTAGCTTCCACACGGGTGTCTCTTATCGCCACCTACTAAAGATGAAGGGGGGAGATAAGCACCTTAAGTGCACACCTCCACACGATGTCCCCGGCACACCATTCATGGATGTGATGATCGAGGCTGAGACCCCAGAGGCTGAGGCTACAGCTAAGAGGCTCAACGACTTGACACTTCGCTCGCAGGAGATACTCTCTAAGCACCCCGTAAACCTACGTCGCGCGGCAGAGGGCAAGGATATGGCAAACTCTATATGGTTGTGGTCACCAGGCTACAAGCCTCAGATGGAGACACTTATGGAGAAGTTCTCGATAAATAGCGGAGCGGTTATCTCGGCTGTCGACCTAATCAAGGGTATCGGAGTCTACGCAGGTCTCACACCTATCGAGGTGGAGGGTGCTACGGGACTCTACGACACCAACTACGAGGGTAAGGCGCAAGCAGCCATCGAGGCGCTCAAGGAGAGTGACTTTGTATACCTACATGTCGAGGCGAGCGATGAGGCTGGTCACGAGGGTGATGTGGAGCTTAAATGTCGCACTATAGAGTACCTTGACAGGCGCATTGTAGCCCCAATAATGGAGGCGCTCAAGGAGTTCAAGGAAGAGGTCACTGTGGCTATACTACCCGACCACCCTACCCCATGCGAACTACGTACTCACACGCGTGAGGCTGTACCTTTTGTGATCTACAACCCACGCCACAAGGCTGATTCGGTGACACGATACGACGAGGATGCAGCCCAAGAGGGGTCTTATGGCACCCTCAACACAGTGGAGTTTATGGAGAGGCTGCTTAAGTAAGATAAATATTCGGCAAGAATTTTTATTCGTATTTAGGAGAAGCTACTAATCCCAATACGCTACAAAATAAAAGCTCCGCGGGGAGCACCCCGCCGCTGCCCGCGCAGGGCAGTCCTATATTAGGACAGATATAAGTAATAATAACTAACAACATACGTAAAAACCATGCGCTATTACAGCACAAATCAACAGACCCCTTGGAGCACACTCGAGGAGGCTGTAGTTAAGGGACTAGCTCCCGATAAAGGGCTTTATATGCCTGAGACAATAAAGCAACTTCCAGCATCTTTCTTCGAGAATATCGACAAGATGTCGTTTACCGAGATTGCCTACACTGTAGCAGACGCCTTCTTTGGCGAGGATGTTGATGCTGAGAGCCTTCGCGCCATTGTCGAAGATACACTTAGCTTCGAGACCCCAGTGGTGGAGGTTGAGCCATCGATCTACTCACTAGAGTTGTTCCACGGTCCAACACTTGCGTTTAAGGATGTCGGAGGTCGCTTCATGGCGCGCCTTTTGGGATACTTCATCTCTAAGCAGAAGGGCGAGATGGTCAATGTACTAGTCGCTACTTCTGGCGATACAGGTAGCGCTGTGGCAAACGGATTCCTCGGCGTTGAGGGCATCCATGTCTATGTGCTCTACCCTAAGGGAAAAGTTAGCAAGATCCAAGAGGTGCAGTTCACCACACTTGGTCAAAATATCACAGCTCTCGAGGTTGAGGGTGTCTTTGATGATTGCCAAGCGCTCGTGAAGCAGGCGTTTATGGACGAGGAGCTTAATGCACACATGAAGCTCACATCGGCAAACTCGATCAATGTTGCGCGCTTCCTACCTCAGGCGTTCTACTACTTCAACGCCTACGCAAAGCTTAAGGCTCAGGGCAAGGAGAAGGATGTCGTTTTCTGCGTGCCTAGCGGTAACTTCGGTAACATCACCGCAGGACTTATCGCCAAGCGTATGGGGCTACCAGTCAAGAGATTTATCGCTGCCAACAACAGCAACGATATCTTCCTACAATACCTAAACAGCGGAGTCTACACCCCACGCCCATCAATCGCAACCATCGCCAACGCTATGGATGTGGGCGATCCAAGTAACTTCGTGAGAGTCTTGGAGTTGTATGGCAGCTCACACGAGGCTATATGCAACGAGATCTCAGGATGTGCTTACGACGACACACAGATTGCCGAGACCCTTGCCGAGGCTTTCACTCGCACGGGCTACCTTCTTGATCCTCACGGTGCTTGCGGCTACCGTGCACTTAAGGAGCAGCTCACCCCAGACGAGGTGGGTGTATTCCTTGAGACTGCACACCCAGCTAAGTTCCTTGAGACTGTCGAGGGTATCACTAAGTCGACTGTCGAGATCCCTGCTCCACTCAAAGCATTTATGAGCGGAACAAAGCAGAGCATCGAGATGGGCAAGGGCTTTGATGAGTTCAAGGCATACCTCCTAAGCGAATAGATAACTACTTAAGAGAGAGTACCGACCAACTCTCTCAACACTATAAGTCTGGCTAGTAAAGATACCTCTAGCCAGACTATTTTGTATTCGATAAAATCCAAGGAGTGTCTCCGACGGGCGGGGAGCACCCCGCCGCTGCCCGCGCAGAGCAGTCCGATATATGAGATAACACCTAAAAACTCAAACCACCATGAAACTCCTTAGACTTCTAACCCTGACACTTCTCGTTGGTTGCTCAGAGCCACATGACCTCTACCGCGACCCATCGAAATCAACCGATCGCAGAGTTGAAAACCTCCTCTCGCAGATGACCCTCGAGGAGAAGCTCCAGCAGCTCAACCAGATGGTTATGGGCAAGGATCAGAATGTCAACAACCTAACCACCGACCGCGAGAACAACCCCCTAAGCCCCATGACAGGCTCGTTCATCTACTTCAACGACAAGCCCGAGGTCGCCAACGCCCTTCAGCGTCGCGCTATCGAGGAGTCGCGACTCGGGATCCCCGTACTTCTGGGGCACGATGTGATACATGGCTACCGCACGCTCTTCCCGATGCCTCTTGCGCAGGCTTGCAGCTGGAACACCGATCTAGTATATCAATCTAGCCGTGTGGCGGCACGCGAGAGCTATCTTTCGGGACTAAGATGGACCTTTTCGCCTATGTTGGATGTCGCGCGCGATGGTCGTTGGGGGCGCGTGGCGGAGTCTTATGGCGAAGATCCGTACGCCAACTCACGCTTTGCCGAGGCGGTGGTTAAAGGATACCAAGGCGAGAGGCTAGATGATAAATACTCCATTGCCGCGTGTGCCAAACACTTTGCGGGCTACGCCTATTCACAAGGAGGGCGCGACTACCACCCCACCGACATCTCGGACCTCTCGCTTTGGGAGACCGTGCTGCCTCCATACCAAGCGGCAGTGGACGCTGGTGTAGCGACTATTATGAGTTCTTTCAATGACCTCAACGGCACACCCACAGTCGCTTCAAAGGGGCTACTGACCAAAATATTACGCAAGCGATTGGGGTTCAAAGGCTTCGTAGTGAGTGACTGGAGAGCTATCGAGCAACTTCTAACACAGCGCTTTGCTGCTGACTCGCTCGATGCTGCGGTGAAGGCTATCACGGCAGGCAACGATATGGATATGTACGATATGCTCTACTGTAACTACCTTCCACGCGCAGTCAAAGAGGGCATCATCGACGAGGAGATCATCGACGAGGCGGTGCGCAGAGTCCTCACCGTGAAGTTCAACCTAGGGCTCTTCGACAACCCATATACCGAGGTTATCGAGGCTGAGAAGCGCTATATGCTTCCCGAGGATCGCGCCCTCGCGCACACCCTCGCACAGGAGTCGATGGTGCTGCTAAAGAACGAGAACTCGACACTTCCAATATCGACAGATGTTAAACGCATTCTTCTCGTTGGTGCGATGTCGAAGGATCGCCTCAACATGATGGGTACATGGCGCAGCCACGCTCAGGCGAGCGATGTGGTGACCATCCTCGATGGACTTAAAAGTGAGTTTGAGGGGCGCGCGACTATCGAATACCTCGACGGTGCCTCGATCGAGAAGAACCGCGAGGGGCTGCTTAAGGAGCTAACTCTCAGAGCGCCCAAAGCCGATATGGTCATTGTTGCTCTGGGCGAGAAGAACTCATGGAGCGGCGAGAATGGAAGCAAGGCATCACTCAGCCTACCCGCCCCACAGCAGCGACTTGTCGAGGTGGCTAAGGGGAGTGGACGCCCCGTGGTGGTGCTCACTTCGAGCGGTCGACCGCTGGTATTGACAGCTATCGAGAAGTACGCAGACGCTATAATTCAGATGTGGCAGCCTGGTCTCTTTGGAGGCTCCGCGGTGGCAGAACTACTTTCAGGCAAGGCGAACCCCTCGGGACGACTAGCGATCACCTTCCCCGCGCACGATGGTCAGACACCTATATTTTATAACCATCGCGCCAATGCCCGCTCTCACTGGAAGTTCAAGCAGGGCGGATATGCCGACGCCCCAAATGAACCGCTCTACGACTTCGGGCACGGACTAAGCTACTCTAAGGTGGAGTACTCACCGCTCACGATATCTAAAGATCTGATCTGCGAAGATGAATCTACCAAGGTGAGTATCAAGGTTACAAACATCAGTGACAGAGATATGCAGCACACTATACTTTGGTTTATTGATGATCCCGTAGCATCTATCACTCAGCCATTGAAGAAGTTAGCTCACTTCGAGAAGAGAGCTATCAAGGCGGGACAGAGTGAACGTTTCAGCTTTAAGATCGACCCTTTGCGTGACCTCGGATTTGTGGATAGCAAAGGTAATCGCCACCTCGAAGCAGGCGACTTCTATATAATCGTCGACGATCAACGCATTAAACTAACGCTGGAGTAGTATCAGAAACTGTTTAAGTTTTATATTTTCGTTCTTTTTGTCTCTTTTACACCATTTTCCGCACCTCAAAATCGTTAAATAGAACCACTATTCGCCTCATTTGAGGTGCAAAAACTAATATAAAATAACTCTAAAATAACTTCGATACAAAATTTAAACAGTTTCTCAGATTGTTGATATATTTATTTCAGTATAAAATGATGGGATAAATAAAAAAATAGTATCTTTGCGATAAATTATCTTATTAAGATTGCGATATGCTTTTTAATTCACTTGAATTTTTGCTATTTTTACCAATAGTATTTCTGCTATATTGGTTTGTTTTTAATCGCTCGCTTAAATTACAGAACGCATTTATCGTAGTTGTAAGTTATGTTTTCTATGGGTGGTGGGATTGGAGATTCCTTATTTTGATTGCATTTACATCAGCTTGCAGCTACTTTAGTGGGTTGATGATTGAGAAGGCGCAAAATACCCCCCCCCCGCAACAACTATGCCAAAATATACGCT
>JBCQVD010000027.1:0-21069 GCA_047173405.1 Rikenellaceae bacterium | reverse complement strand
GAGCGGCATCCCCGCAGCGGCAACTCTACTGGGTCTCTCGGCTCTTGATGTTGCGGATCCTCACTACATCGGTATGATCGGTATGCACGGCAACTACGCCCCTAACATCACCAACGAAGAGTGTGATCTTATTCTGGCGGTAGGTATGCGCTTCGATGACCGCGTGACGTGTAATCTAGCGAACTTCGCCTCGAATGCAAAGGTTGTACACATAGATATAGACCCTGCCGAGATAGATAAGGTGGTCAACACAACTGTCGGCATCGTAGGTGACGCTAAGGCGGTGCTTGAGAGCCTCACGAACCTTATCGAGGAGCGTGACCACTCGCAGTGGTTGGAGAGTCTGCACGCCTACAATCGCGAGGAGCGAGAGATCGTAATTGACAAGTACGAGGGCGATGGAACAGGTGAGATTCACCTCCACCACGCGGTACAGGCGGTAGATGCCCAGTACAATGGCGCTAATATCACCGTGACAGATGTCGGTCAGCACCAGATGGTCGCAGCGCGATACACGAGTTTCAAGACTCCACGTTCGCTTATCACCTCGGGTGGTTTGGGAACCATGGGCTTTGGTCTGCCCGCCGCGATAGGCGCTAAGATAGGCGCTCCTGAACGCGATGTAGTACTCTTTGTGGGTGATGGTGGAGTACAGATGAATATACAGGAGCTAGCTACAATCATGCAGGAACGTGTCGAGGTGAAGATAATAATCCTCAACAATGGATACCTCGGTATGGTACGTCAATGGCAGCAGCTATTCTTCGACTACCGTTACTCCTTCACACCGATGCTCAACCCTAACTTCGCCCTTATCGCCGAGGCTAACGCTGTTGGCTATGGCTTCTGCGAGCGACGCGAAGATCTGTCTGAGGCGGTGGAGAAGATGCGCACAACTGAAGGGTCGTATATCCTTGAGTTGAAGATTAAATGCAATGACAACGTGTTGCCGATGGTAGCACCAGGAAAGTCACTAACAGATATAATGCTCACCGATGGCACCGAGCCTGACCACAAGTGTTCGGGTTGTAAGGGACGAATAAGCGAGCAGTACAAAAAATAGAAGATAAGCTATGGCAAGGTATACACTAACAGTCTTTTCAGAGAACCACGCAGGAGTGTTGGGTCTCATTACCACTGTATTTATTTCGCGCCACATGAATATTGAGACGCTCAAGACCGAGCGCTCTTCGATACCAGGCATCCACCGCTTTATTATTGAGGTGAGCGCCGAGGTGAGTAGAGTGGAGAATGTAGCACGCCAAATTGAGAAGAAGATAGATGTGATGAAGGCATATATCCAAACCTCTGAGGAGTACTCAAAGGCTCAACTAACACCCGAGCGCGAGCGCGACATCCTAGCAGAGTTTATCGTAAAGTAGGGGCAACTGGGAGCAACTGGGAGCAAATAGGGAAGATCAAAACAATAAATATTTTATAACACTAAATTTAACAAAGACAATTATGGCAAAGATGATTTTCGGTACAACCGAGGAGAATGTAATGACTCGTGAGGAGTTTCCATTAGCAAAGGCACAAGAGGTTCTTAAGGATGAGACTATCGCCGTTATCGGTTATGGTGTACAGGGTCCTGGACAGTCACTTAACTTGCGTGACAATGGATTCAACGTTATCGTTGGTCAACGTAAGGGTGGTAAGTCATGGGATAAGGCTGTCGCTGATGGTTGGGTTCCAGGAGAGACTCTCTTCGAGATCGAGGAGGCTTGCGCAAAGGCTACAATCATACAGTTCCTTCTTTCAGACGCAGGACAGATCGACGCATGGCCAACAGTTAAGAAGCACCTTACTCCAGGTAAGGCGTTGTACTTCTCTCACGGTTTCGGTATCACATACAAGGAGCGCACAGGTATCGTTCCTCCAGCAGATGTAGACGTTATCCTAGTAGCTCCTAAGGGTTCAGGTACTTCACTTCGTCGTATGTTCGTTGCTGGTCGTGGTCTTAACTCTAGCTACGCTATCTTCCAAGATGCTACAGGTCGTGCTAAGGAGCGCGTTGTAGCTATGGGTATCGGTGTAGGTTCAGGTTACCTATTTGAGACTACTTTCAAGAAGGAGGTTTTCTCTGACCTTACAGGTGAGCGTGGTTCACTTATGGGTTGTATCCAGGGTGTTTTCGCAGCACAGTACGAGGTTCTTCGCGAGAATGGTCACTCACCATCTGAGGCTTTCAACGAGACTGTTGAGGAGCTTACTCAGTCACTTATGCCACTTGTAGCTGAGAACGGTATGGATTGGATGTACGCTAACACTTCAACTACTGCACAGCGTGGTGCTCTTGATTGGTGGAAGCCTTTCCGTGACGCTACAAAGCCAGTATTCGAGAAGTTGTACGCTGAGGTAGCTTGTGGAAATGAGGCTCAACGCTCAATCGACACTAACTCGAAGCCAGACTACCGCGAGAAGCTAGAGGCTGAGCTTGCAGAGTTGCGCGAGAGCGAGATGTGGCAAGCAGGTATCGTTGTTCGTGGTCTTCGTCCAGAGAATAACTAATACAATCAATTATTTGGCGAGTGCAGAGTGGTCAAGCTTTGTATTCGCCAAATTTATTTATTGCTATTCTAATTGGGTTTAAATGCCACAGGCATTTAATAAATTTTGAGATCCAAGTTGTTTCGCAATTTATTTGCAGCAACAGCGTGGATCTCAAAATCTTAAAGCTTAGCCTCTAAGCCCAAAGAGTAATTTAAAGATTTGCTCTGCGAGGAGCACCCCGCCGCCGCCCGCGTAGGGCAGTTGTAAATTTTATCAGGCAGTATTAAATACAAATTTCAAGATGGGCTATTTCCCAAAACTTAACGATATCATTGAGGCTAACCAGCGCCTTAAGGGATGTGTGCGTCACACCTCTCTGATGCAGAGCGATAACCTCTCGCGTCGCTATAATGCCGAGATTTACCTCAAGCGCGAGGATCTACAAGTTGTTCGTTCCTATAAGTTGCGTGGAGCCTATAATAAGATACTCTCCCTTAGCGAGGAGCAACGTGGGCATGGCGTTGTCTGTGCTAGTGCAGGTAACCACGCTCAAGGAGTCGCTTTTTCGTGTAATAAGCTCGGCATCAAAGGCACTATCTATATGCCTGTAACGACCCCTAAGCAGAAGGTTGACCAGGTGCGTCTATTCGGTAATGGAGAGGTCGAAATTGTCCTTATCGGAGATACTTTTGATGAGTCGGCAGCTGAGGCTAAAGCCTTCTGTGAGGCTAACAACATGGAGTTTGTGCACCCTTTCGACGACGAGAAGATTATCGAGGGTCAAGCAACCGTAGGTGTCGAGATCATTGAGGATAGCGACGCGCCGATTGACTACCTCTTCGTACCTATCGGTGGCGGAGGTCTACTCTCAGGTGTGGGTGCCTATTTTCACCAAATATCGCCTAAGACGAAGATTATCGGTGTTGAGCCTGCAGGAGCAGCATCTATGAGCTACGCTATTGAGCATGGCGAGGTTTGTACGCTCGACGAGGTTGATAAGTTTGTTGATGGAGCTTCGGTTAAGAGGGTTGGTGATATCACCTTCGAGGTAGGACGACAGGTTCTTAGCTCGGTGATCACCGTCCCCGAGGGCTTGATATGTTCAACAATTCTTGAGATGTACAACCGCGAAGCTATTGTGGTCGAACCAGCAGGAGCACTGAGCATTGCGGCGCTATCGCTCTACCCCGAGAGCCTTGAGGGCAAGAGGGTTGTCTGCGTGGTTAGTGGCGGTAATAACGACATCACACGCAACGAGGAGATCAAGGAGCGTTCGCTGCTATACGAAGGTCTCAAACACTACTTCATCGTCCGCTTTCCACAGCGCGCAGGGGCACTTAAGACCTTCCTTAGCGAGGTGCTCGGCGAGAGTGATGATATAACTTTCTTCGAGTATAAGAAGAAGATCCACCGCGAGAATGGTCCCGCACTTATCGGTATTGAACTATCCAATCGCAACGACTTCGGCGCTCTTATCGAGAGGATGGATAACTATGGTGTGAAGTACGAATACCTAAACCCAAAACCCGATCTTTTCGAGTTGTTGGTGTAAGGTGCGTAGCTTCTGGTTTTGTAGAGATGATTAATAAAGGTGTAGTATGTTTGGATCAGAACTAATAGGTAAGATAAGAGGGACGGTAGATACCAAATTAAAGAGGGTTCGCTTCTTCTATATATGTGTGTTTGCGGTGATTGTCTTAGTCACATATTTTACAAATCCAGAGCTTGAGTATAGTATAATAGGTCGCCTCTGGCGATCTATCGCCTACCCCGCTGTATTGAGTTTGATAACGCTATGCTTCTTTCAAGAGGTATTCTTAGAGAGGCTCGAACACCTGAGCAACGAGGAGATAGGCAGGATGATAGGTCTATACTCGCTCGGCCCAAACTTGGCGCTGTGTCTTATATGTATGGCGCTATTTGACATGCCTGTTATCACGGGCGCCATCTATGCCTTCATGATCTATGTTAGCTTTCAAGAGGTATCGAGTGAGAGCCGTTGTAAGGTGTGTAAGAGTCGAGATAGCTACCCAGACCATGGTGTCAGCACCTTCAAATCAATGAAAACAGACACTAAATATCCCCTCGAAAAAGAGCAGGGTGTTGCGTGGGTATTCGTGAAATTCAAGGAGGCCTTTACCTGTAAAACGTGCCAAACTGTAATATATGAGGATGTCGTTGTCTCTAGGCAGATAATGGATAGATCGCTCTACCAAAAGCGCGAGTACGCGGATTATAAAGTCGAATTTCAAAAGTTGAAATACCTCCAACTCTACGAAGATAAGATACGTCTAAATAGCGAGATCATAACTGCACGCATTATAATCGAGAGGTATTTAAAAAGAGATAACACCGCCTCAGCACAAATAAGTCAAGAGGAGCTAGAGGCGCGAACCGCACTTTTGAGAAAATGTAAATCGACTATCATCTCCTGCAAGGAGGAGCTGCCAGCAATCAACGAGGAGCTAAACGAGATTAATAGCGCCCTTAAGGGTCAGAAACGCACTGATAAGGCAGCCAGACAGAGGGCGGCAGCAGCGTCAAGGTCAAAGCGTCGAGGCTCTATAAAAGGTGTAGATACCAAGGGGTTGACCGACGACCAGATAAGTCAACTCAGCATCTTAAGTAAGGATGTATCAAATATGGAGCATAGCCTCAGCCACAGTGAGCATAACCTTCAATCAGATAAAAGCGATCTGGAGCATGAGCGCCAAGAACTGGATAGGTACAGAGGCATGAATGGCGACGATAATAGCTTCTTAAGTGATATCTCAAGGTGTAAAAGCAGAATCGACTCCCTACGAAGCCGCGTAAACTCGCGCCAGAGCGAGTACCAGACTGCTGCAAATAGGTATAACGAGGCGGTGGACAAATACAACAATTACGTTCGATCGTTAAGACGATAATATCGGAGTCTCTCTGGTGAACAGGGGCTTTCTTTATATTGCTTCTTACTGCCCTGCGCGGGCGGCGGCGGGGTGCTCCCAGCGGAGCTGTTATTTTATTTACGGTTTGGTTTAAGAACTGCGTTCTACAATAAAAAGTGTTAGATAATTATCTCAATTAAATTTGGATAACTACCTAACACTTTTAATTTTATAAACACTAAAGTGTTTAAAACCAAACTGGAGTAACAGTGTTTAGCGTTTAATGTTAAGGAACTAATCACTCAACATTAAACGCTAAACACTGCTATTCGCGGCACGCTTCGATAAAGCGCTTGGTTATCTCTAGGGAGCTGCTCTCGACTCGGAAGTTAAACTCTGGGTGCCACTGGTATGCCTGCACGAAGCGTCGTGATGGCATATATACCGCCTCGACGAGTCCATCCTCGCTGAGCGCCATGGGCTGAAGCGATGGAGCAAGCTCCTTTACTGCCTGGTGGTGGTAGCTATTGACTCCTAGCTCTAAAGATGGCACAATAGAGGAGAGGGGCGTCTGTGCCACTACTCTGACTCGATGGGCAACGCTATCGTAGGGAGGCGACATCTGGTGGCAAATATCGCTTATATGCTCTGATGGTAGGTCTTGGTATAGCGTACCCACTAGCAGGGCATTTATTAGCTGAATACCACGACATATACCCAGCACAGGAGCGTCATGCTCTAGGGCGTAGTTGAAGATCGCACGCTCCAATGTATCTCGCTCGCGGCTCGTGGCGCCACACTTATCGCTTGCTCTCTGATTGTAAATCGCGGGGTCGACATCATGCCCTCCCGTGAGTAAGAAACCCGAACATAAGCGGCAAAGCTGCTCTAGCTCGGCTCCTTGTGCCTTGAGCGGAAAGATAATAGGTACTCCTCCCGCCTCAGTTATTAGATCTAAATAAGCTGGAAGCATCCAGATGCTACTCCGCTCATCGTCCCACAATGGGACAACACCTACGATAGGTTTACTACTTGCCATAAACAGAAAACTCCATATATTTGTACAGTACAAATATATGGAGTTTTATCATTAAAAGCTAGAAAGTGTTCAATGTTTAGCGTTAAGTGATTAGTTTCTTAATATTAAACACTAAACATTTAACACTATTTACGCTATCCCCTCGCCAATCATTGAACCGTAGGTCATAACAACGAACGATATCAAAAGCACAACCAACGCGAAAAGTAGTATTGAGTATGTCTTGCGAGTAACCTGCTTCCACTCCTTAAGCATAATACCTATGATAAAGCTAAAGAAGATAAGCATAAACATGTGTAGTCCCCAGCCTGCAAACTCGAACTCACCCATACATACGTTAGCCATACCGAGGAATAGGAACTGAAGATACCAAAGCGAACCCGCGAGAGCCGAGAGTAGGAAGTTAGCCGAGTAAGACGACTTATTTTGGTCTTTAGTAGGTATAACCTCGCGGATTGTCTTTTGTTTAATACCCAAAATTAGGAACCAGATAAAGTTAGTTACGAAACATCCAAACGAAGGAAGTATCTGCGCTGCGTTAGCTTGGTAGTATCCCGCGCCATGCTCACTTGCTATCTGAGCCACTGGTTGAGCGTAGAATAGCGCCACACCGAAGATACCTGACATGATACCAGCGAAGAGTGTGAGCGACAGACCCTTACTCATATTGAAGTTAGACGATGTGTCGCCACATGCTGCGATATCGCGCTCCTTGCGGTAACCCGCCACACCACAAAGTATAAGACCGAAGAAAGAGATCATCATACCTAGGAAGAATACCCCACCTCCAGGGCGTGTAAACTGCGACACGAGGGTGCCAGTAAGCAACAGTGGCACGATAGTACCTACGATAGCTGAGATGCCGATACTGATGGTGTATGTTAGCGAGTAACCTATATGACGAATAGCAAAACCAAAAGCCATACCTCCAAAGCCGTAGAGAGCACCAAGGACTATAGGCACAACAACAGCTACTGTTGGAGCCTCCTTAAATACGTCCCATAGTTCGGGCACAGTGAAATAACCAACAATGATAGGGGCGATGATCCAAGCAAAAAATGCTTGAACAAGCCAGAATGACTCATAAGACCACTTTTTAATCTTCTCAAAAGGAAGGTAGCAGCAAGCCGCAGCAGCACCTCCAATAGCGTGGACGAATGTGCCGAGAATAGGATTTGAATTCATTATTTTTTAGTTTTAGTAGTTTACTACGTAGGTTTGTCGAGACCCCAACAGTGCCATAAAAGAGAGCACGACCAACCTTCATGTTAGTCGAACTCTCTAGTTCGTTGTTGAGACCTTGGAAGTTATTACTTTATAGCCTTGAATATCGCCTCGATATTTGCTGGCGGTATATCTGGAAGAATCGCTTCGTGACTAGGTGACAACACTAGACCCGTAGGGAATAGCTCCTTAAGGCGTGCTACATCGGATGTGATATCCGCCGCCGAGCCATTTACTAGAAGGTGCTGAGCATCAATACCTCCGAAGAAGGCTCCGCGACCTGCGAAATCTACGCTCAACTTCTCAGCGTTCATATCCGTAGCGAGCGCTTGAATAGGGTGCACTACATCGACACCCAAATCAAATAGGTCGCCAATAACTGGATATACAGAGCCGCAAGAGTGGTGAACAACAGTCAATCCGTAGCTCTTAGCCTGCTCCACAAGAAGTTTCGTCCCTGGGAATACAAACTTACGTAGGTCGTCGGGCGATACCAAAAGAGAACACTGGCTACCGAAGTCATTACCGATAAGGATACCATCTAGCTCACCTTTGGTTGCCTCGTAGAAGATCTCATTTGCTTCGAGGTAGAACTTAATAATACGATCAATAACCGCTTGAAAAAGGTCTGGATCGGTCATCATCACCACCAGAGCAGTCTCCATTCCAAAAGCAGCGCAAGCGTCTTGGAAATGGGCAGACCACATGATACCCATGCGGAAGTAGTCCGAAGAGACCGCCTTAGCGCGACGTCGAGACTCCTCAACGTCAATGTGATCGGCTGGATTAGGCCATGGGAAAGACTCTATTTGAGATATGTCGGTTACATCCTCAAAGAAACCTGGAGCCGTGAGCGTACGCTCCTCCTGATTGAGGCTATCGTGTGCTTTCGCAAAATTTAGTGCGCAACCAATATCATTTGTTGGAGGATTCTTATATGGAACTTCAATAGGGTAGACATCATCATCAAGAAGAGCCTTAAGCTCTGCCTCGGAGTTAACCTTGAAGTAGTCAAATAGAATTTGGCGTGCTGAAGGCACTGGAAGACCTAACCAACTAGCTGGGTAGTCAACGCTTTGACGACGGATGGTCGCCAGAAATCTCTCTTTATGAGTCATGTCAGTTTTAGATTTGTAGAGTTTAGTTTCTACAAAAATAAAATAAATATTTCAATGTAACAAATTTTCAAACAACAAATGACGCAGGTAGGTGGTTAGTTAGTGGTTAGTGGTTAGTGGTTAGTGGTTAGTGGTTAGTGGTTAGTGGTTAGTAGTTAGTGGTTAGTAGTTAGTAGTTGATAGTTATTAGATAATAAAAAATACCATAACTCCTAACTCCTAACTCCTAACTCCTAACTAAAAACTAGTAACTGGCACTAACTTATCTTATGCTTATCTCGAAAGAGTCGGCATCGAGAGCCTTAGCGTTATTCTTCTCCTTAAGTGGCATCAAGTAGGCTACAGCTGTGTATTTCTCGCCTGACGATAGCTTGCCCACAACCTCCACAGGGTATGATGCGTAGCCGCCATAAGCCGAGATAGTCTTCTCGCCGACAACCTTACCGCCCTTATTGAAGATCTTGATATTCAAGTCGCGGTGCTCGTTAGAGGTGTAGAGGACATTGAGTTTAACCTTAGCCTTCTTTCCAGCCTTAACCTGAACGGGAGCCTCCTTTGAGATATTAACCTTATCCTTGAAGATCTCTGTGCCTTTGGTTGTGGCACCACTCTTGTTAACATCTACAAGCACGTAGTGACGTACCCAGTCGTAGTATGTTTGGTTCTTCGCAGGGTCGTTGAGGTCCTCGTCGGTAGGTGTTGGGATCCATGAGTATGTCTCAACAACGAGGTTGATACCCATAGGCATTGGTAGGTTGAAAGGACGTCCTTGGCGGTCAATAAACTTATTCTCACCACCCGTAATATCGTTGAGATAGAACTCTGCGGTGTTCTCGTTCTTCCACCAGCAACCGTAAACATTGAAATCCTCAGACAGCATCTTGCCGCTCTGGGGCTTCAGACCCGCCATGTGTTTGATGGCTACATCCTCCTGCTTCTTTGTAGCGTCCGAACGGTACCAGCAGTGGATGTTAGAGTTCATTGTTTGGCAGAAACGACCCGCCATAGGTTTCCATCCCTCAGCTGCGGTACCCGTGCGACCGATAGTCTCGCAGATATCCAACTCTTGACCGAACTTACCTGGCTCAAACCACTTAGGTTGATATACTTTAGCATCGTGGTTGTTACCACCGCGTGAGAGCCAGAAAGTTGTCGACATAGAGGTCTTGTTAGCCTTAACACGCGCCTCATAGTAACCATAGTGAGCCTTCTCGTCCTTGGTGATAACCGCTGCGCCACCGATAGTATAAACTGCTGGAGGTGCCGTTGGGTTCCACTTAGATTTGATAACTACCTCTTTAGGGAGCTTGCTGCTGCGAAGCACAAGGCAGCCATCCTCAACCGAAACGTTCTCAGGGATAAAGAGACCTGGCGCGCGACCCTTCCATGTTGGGTGGTAGTCAAACCACTTATCCTTGTCAAGCTCGGTGCCGTTGAACTCATCAGAGTGGATCTCACTTAAGACCCAGCGCTGACCCGTTGGGGGTGTTGGGATAGATTTGATAGGGCTACTTGTTGGGTATTTGCCCTGTGCCATGACAGCCGATACCGCCATCAGAGCAGATATACTAGCGACTAAAAATTTGTTGTTCATTATTGTTATAATTTAGGTTATACCGCGCAAGATAGTAATTTTTTTTGATCCCCAAAAATCTTTTTATACTGATTTGTATTTCCGAGGACTGTCCTGCGCGGACAGCGGCAGGGTGCTCCCCGCGAAGCTATTTTTTTGTATTGCAGCTGTTAAGTGTTAAATGTTTAGCGTTTAGTGTTAAACGGTTAGTTTCTTAACATTAAACGCTAAACACTATCTCTTATACTCGACCTCGATAGCTGCGGTACTCACTGTACCACGACCTTCGGCAAAAGTTAGAGATACGGTGTTCTCAGTCTTGAGATCTGCGGGGTTGAGCTTGATGTCGATAGTACCGAAGAATCCCTCCTTCGTGCGTGACGTTTGGTCGTAGCCCTTCCAGTCGCGTGGGAAGGCGTACTCCTTGCCGTTGACCATTAGTTTAGGGTTGATAGCTTGAGCGATAGGGCACGCGATAGCCACCTTGAGTGTTGCGCGAGCGATCTCGCCCTTGTCGATCTTAACCTCGAAAGGTAGCTCCTTAGCTGGAACGATAGGCTTAAGGTATGAGCTAGCGTAGAAGCGCTTAGAGCTAAGGTGAGAGGTTGGTTTGATATCCTTAGTGTAGCGAAGAGTAATTACGATAGTCTCGCCATTGCTAATTGATAGTTTGTCTGTTGAGGGTGAGAACTTCTCCTCTGTTAGGGATGGTATATCGTTCTTGCTGCTTAAGCGACGTATTGTAGCCTTCTTCACTTTGTTGCCTGCGATCTCGGCGATATTAAGCGATACGACGGCATCCTCCTCCAAGTTGTTGAGCATAATAAAGGCATCCTTACCCGATGTTGTCGCTAGAGCAAGAACGTCGACCTCCGAAGAGGCAGCATCGGCGTAGTTACCCTGCACGCCACTCCATAGCTCGTAGTACTTCACTAGGTGAGTCCACTCCCAGCCACCTTTATCGCTCTTGCGTGAGATAACCCATGGGTAAGGGTTTGCGTTCTTGAACCATGCTGCTTTACCTGTAATAAATGGAATACACTTCTCGACATTGTCGGCGCGCATCATGAACTGCATTGTCTGGTGGTTCATACTACGAAGTATCTCCCAGTTACGCTGTGGACTGTAAGGCTCACCCACCATGCCTTTTGCTGTCATACCGTGCTCCGAGATAACGAGAGGTTTAATCTTGCCATGTTTAATAAAGGTGTACCCCTCGATTAGATCCATGAGAGCCTCCATGTTACTACCGCTACGAAGAGTCGCCTCACCCTCGACATTACGTCCGTCGTAGATGTGTATTGAGTAGAAGTCGATATTGTCACCCGCGGTGTCGATAAAGGTCTTCATGCGCGACTCCCAGTGTTTGAAGTCGGAGTTGAAGCCCTCCATATATGGCCATGCCGAGGCATAACCTCCGACCTTAATCTTACCGCCATACGCCTTGTGTACCGCGTCGGCAATAGCCTTGTGGAAGCGCGACATCTCAACCCTCACAAGATCCTCGCTTGCGGTCTTATCGCCCGCCTTCTTGAAGTCGTTGGCATGAACAAATGGCTCATTGAGAGGCTCATAGTATGATGGTAGCTCTAAATCATTATCTAGGAATTGAGCCTTGAGATATTTAACCACCATATCCGCTTCGCGCGTGTAGTCGGCGCCCACACCACGCCACACGAAACCACTATTACCATTACCCTTGCCTGGTGTTGGGTGGTTGGTGATGATGGTACCTCTAAACATCTCTGGACCATAGGTTGTATCCTCGAACTTCTGCTTAAGGAACTTATGCCAGTTAGCGCTATTTTTTTGCATCTGTGCATAGGTGACACTCTTGCTGACACTCGAGCCAGGGTTACCGCCCATAAACGAGCGACCAACGCCAATACCTAAGCCTTTGAGGTAGCTCCACTCGTCGTTGGTGAAGTCGTGGTTGGGCATACCGTGGTAGTTGAAGTAGCGATCACGCTCAAGAGTGGTTGTCTCGCCATACGATTTTGTTGTCGACAGATTGATGTCAACTGTAACATTGGTTGGCGCAGCCTCTAGCTGCAATAGCGCCGTGAGAGCTGCTAAAAGTAGTGAAATTTTCTTCATCTCTGTTAGTCGTTAGGTTTATAAATTATTTTTGTTTAAGGATTATTATAACGAGTCCACGCTAGGAACCTCCCTAGGTGAATGTTTAGGTACAAAGACCACGTCGTGGGGTGTTATCTCCTCGCGCGTAACGAAGGCTTTAGGGAATACCGACTGAACCCTTTTGAGGAGCATCACCGCCTCCTCTTGTGTTGCGCAGTTGCCCGCCGAGAGCTTAAAGTATGGATTCTCGTAGACTAGAAATGAAGGAACCGCAGGGAAAGCCTCGTCAAAAGTAGCCTGAGCCTCATTCGCTTTAGCTCGAGCGTCGGCGCCATTGTCGAAGAAGATACCAATACGGTAGCCCAGAAAGCTCTCCCTCTTAGGGAGTGACTCGATGCGACGTAGAGCACTCTGCGCATCGGCATCCTCCTCGATACTCACCGAGGTGATCTCGCCATAAGAGGAGATCTGGTCACGTTGTAATTTATCTCGGTACGATTGCAGAGACTCAGCGTGAAGAAGTGTGCACAGTGACACAAATAGTGGAATTAGAAGTCGTTGCATTATAGTAGAAGTGAATTAATACCCATTATGAAACTCTTAGCGGGGACTCTGCGCCGCTCGATAGTTTTGCCGACACCGCGAGCCGACACCTTAGCTTCGAAGTTAATATATAGATCATCCTCTTTGCGCCCCAGAAGCACCACCGCAAGTGATGTGGCTAGCGATGCCGCCTCGCCCTGCAAGAGCCAATGCGATGTGAGGCTCTGCTCACCCGTAGGCTCTACCTTTATTGGTTCTGCGAGGTTAAGAGATGTCAGAGTACGATCCTTGTAGAGAAGTTCAATACGCCCCTGCGAGAGTGTGATGGGGAATGAGAGGTTGTTGTACAAGCGCAGATCGCAATCAATATTGTTGATATTATTGAGGCGCACCTTCTCAACCGACACAAAGCCCACCTTGCTCTCGTCAATCGACATACACGAGCCGAGGGCTGCAACCACAACCGCAAAAATCACAAACCGCAAAAAATTATATCTCTTCATGAATGCTATTTTTTTGTCCAACATATATGCGTGCGATGCCGAAGCTCAGAGACTTAACTTCGCACTCTACGCACCCCGCCCTCTCCATCATCTCGATAAATTCGCGAGGTGAGGCGAACTCCTCCACCGAGGCTGGCAGGTATTCGTAAGCTCGTCTATCGCGTGATATTAAACCACCAATAAAGGGGAGTATATGGCGCGAGTAGAGGTTGTAACACCACCTAAAGAGTGGGTTGTCGGGGGTTGAGAACTCCAACACCACAAGGTGCCCGCCCCCTTTGACGACTCTGCACATCTCGCAAAGACCTTGCTGAAGATCTCCGAAGTTGCGCACTCCAAAGGCTACACTCACCACATCTGCCACCTCCGAAGCCATCTCTATACTCTCGGCAGCGCCACAGAGCACCTCAACGCGGTCACTGAGTTTCGCCTCCTTAATCTTCACCTTTGCCACCTCCAGCATCCCTGGCGAGAGGTCGATGCCCACAACCTTTGACTGCGGGAGCGCTTGCGCCAAGGCGAGAGCTAAATCCCCCGTTCCCGTTGCCATGTCGATAATTAGTTCGGGTTCATAGGTCTTGACGATCTTGACCACTCGACGGCGCCACCTCTTATCAATATCGAGCGACAGGATATGGTTAAGCCGATCATAAGCTGGCGCTATATTATCGAACATCTCTTTCACCTCTTCGCTCTTGGTTGTTGTCTCTCTATTATATGGTTTCATCCTTTTCGTTAGTTAAATTTCATACTCTCACATGGCTCTATGCGTGACACAAAGCGCGATGGGATAATCATCACCGCACCAATAACGGCAACCGCCACAATATTGATGCAGGCGATCCACCACACCTTCAGCTCGATGGGTACTTGCGATAACAGGTAACCCTCCGAGTCGAGCGTTATGATGCCCCATCTCTGCTGCGCCATGCAGAGCAGTAGCGCCCCGACGTTGCCCCAAAGTATACCTCGCAGGATTACGCTCAAGGCTTGATATACAAATATCTGCCCAATAGAGCTATCTTTCATGCCGATAGTTTTGAGTACCCCGACCATGCTTGTGCGCTCCAAAACCAGAATTAACAGCGCTGTTGTCATATTAAATATCGCCACCAACAACATGATAACTATCACAACCACAGCATTGACATCGTGCGTCGCGAGCCAGCTAAAGATGGCGGGGTAAAGCTCCTTGTAGGAGAAAAACCCGATGCCCCAGTAGCTCTCTCTATCCTCCTCCAAGAGTCGACTCTCGATGCTCTGCCTAAAGCGCTCCGTGCGGCTTTCGTCGCTAAGCCATATCTCGTAGCCAGAGATAAGTTCTGGCTCCCACTCTACAATGCGTCTGAGGGCGCGCACGTCGCACAACGCTAACTGCGACTCGCTCTGCCCCATTGCCGAGAGGTATATGCCCCCGACCTTAAAGAGGTAGCGGTCCATCTCGCCATCTTTATCAGCAAATAGAAACTCAACCCTCTCGCCTACCTCGACATCTAGCTTTGTTGCCAACTCCTTCGAGAGTAGTATCTCGCGCGATGCTCTCGCCCCTGCAAAGCTAGGTATCTCGCCTGCGTGAAGTTTCTCGCTATAAACCCCACCGTTAAAGAGCGAATCGACCCCTTTGAGTATCACCCCTTCGGCTCTGTTGTGAGATTTTAGAACCCCGCCATTGAGGGCATAAGGCGAGACTCTCTCAACGCCGCGCTCTTGGGCAAGGGCTTCAATGGCGGGGTTGCGCTCCATGGAGAACGAACCCGAAGGGTCGACACCACGAATACTCGTAACTACGACATGACCCGTGAGGGAGGTTAAATTTGATGTTATATCGCTCTTGAAGCCAAAGATCACAGCCAGAGTAATAATCATCACAGCGACGCTTAGCGCCACGGCAAGTGTCGCCACGCGCATCATTAAACTCCGACGCGCGCCATTCTCCCCGCTAGAGATACGACGGGCTATGATATACTCTAAATTCACAGATTATGACCTTATTAAATAGCTTTCAAATAAATACAAATTACACTATTTTTATGCTAAAAGCGCAATCTCTCTACAAAGATGGTGCAAGATAACACATTTTTTCCTATTTTTGACACCAAATGGTTGTTGGCTCCATAATTTACAACACAATTTTACCACAATTCATTACGTTTTAAAAGAAAAAAGTAAAACAATATGTTATTTCAGACTCTACAACTAGCACAACAAGCTACTACCGACCCCACTGCCACCAACGGCTTTGCAGCATTTACATCATCGGGAGCATTCTTCCTTATGATCGCTATTGGAATCGTCGGCTTCCTAGTTCAAAATAGACTACAATCGGTATTTCGTAAATACTCACAAGTAAGCTCGCCTAACGGAATGAGTGGTGCCGAGGCGGCAGCTAAGATGTTGCGCGACAATAATATCCACAACGTCAAGATAGTACACGTTGGAGGTCACCTCACCGACCACTTCAACCCCGCAAATATGACTGTCAACCTAAGCGACAGCGTCTATAACAGCCGTAGCATCGCGGCGGTAGCGGTAGCGTGTCACGAGTGTGGTCACGCTGTCCAGCACGCACGCGCCTATGCTCCGTTGGTGTTGCGTTCGCAGCTCGTTCCCGTTGTGAGCTTCTCTTCACGAATGGCTACGTGGGTCATCATCGCAGGTCTACTAATGCTCTCGTCGGGTCTTGGCGAGACTATCTGTTGGGCAGGTATCGCTATGATCTCTATGTCGGCACTATTCTCTATTATCACACTTCCCGTGGAGTATAACGCCTCGGCGCGCGCGCTGGAGTGGATGCAGACAAGCCGTACCGCTCAAGGCGTACAGCTAGCACAAGCTAAGGAGGCTCTATCGTGGGCTGCGAGGACATATCTTGTGGCTGCGCTATCGGCAATCGCTACGGTGTTATACTACGTAATGTTGTTGATGAATCGACGCGATTAACGTGAGTTTTGGATAAGAATTTCTTATCCAAAACACCTCTAAAAGTAAGTCTCCCCAAACGATTTGGGGAGATGCAAGAGGGGTTTATCGAATATACATCGGCTTTTTAAAGCCGATAACCTGAGTTTTAGATATGGGAAATTGATAAAACTAACAGGTAAACAATAAATTTCCCTTATCCAAAACTCAGGTGATTAAATAGACTCTTATGGAGGATTATACCCCAAAGGCTGGTCGGGCTTGTGTGATACTTCTCATAGCTCTTATAGCCTTGAGCTATGTTCCTCCGTTTGAAATCTGTGGTGTACAACTTCGTCGTGTTGATATCCTCTCCACTCTGCCGCCCATCAAGGTCACAGAGCCGAGTATAGAGGTTCAAGATCAGTTAGTTGTAGGTAACGCTGAGCCAGTGCATGGAGAAGCCACACCAGAAGATATAATCCCAATCGAGGATTACGACTCTGCTGCACAAAAGCCCATAGAGCGCATATATGCCCAGCTAGAGGATCCTCACAAGGGCGTTAGGATCGCCGTTATGGGGGATTCATTTATTGAGGGCGATATCCTCACGGCAGACCTGCGTGAAGGGTTGCAGACCCTCTACGGAGGCGAGGGGGTTGGTTTTGTCCCCTTTGCATATAAGCGCAACGATATACGCCCAACAATCAAGATCGACTCTAAGGATTGGGTGTGTTACTCCATCATGGAGCGCGATAAACTCCCCGAAAACATAAGCAGCAGCTTCTCATACGCAGGGTGGATAACAATCCCCGAGCGAGATGGAGCAACCACAACTTGGCGAACCACAAAAGCGCGCAAACATATCGCCCGAGCGTCACGGGTGCGTATCCTCTTTGTCTCGACGAGCGACGCGACAGTTGCCGTAGAGTGTAATAACGAAGCTCCCATAATACACAACTTCAAGGCGTCACAACGACTGCAACAGATAACGATCTCGCGCAGTGATATCCACACCATAAAGTTGACCGTTAAGTCGGGCGCCGAGGGTTTTATTGGCTACGGTGCTCACTTTGAGGGAGATCCGAGCAGCGGCGGTGTTACTCTCGATAATCTGCCTATTCGCAGCAACAATGGCTCCGCTATGTTTGCCGCCTCGCGCTTGATAAATTCTCAGATCACAAAACTAACGGGGGGCTACGACCTGATCTTTCTGCAATATGGGCTTAATGTCATCCAACCAACAATCAATGGTTATACGCGCTACGGGAGCCTCCTTGCTCAGATGATCCGTCACCTTAAGAGCCATTACCCCCATGCAGCTATCGTTGTTCTGGGTGTTAGTGACCGCTGCACCCAAAGAGGCACGGAGCTAGTGCCGATGAGCGAGGTGCAGGGGCTTGAGCGCTTCCAACGTGATGTGGCGCGCAGCGAGGGGGTGCTCTTCTGGAGCATACGCGAGGCGATGAAGCTCCACGGAGGAATGGCTGAGTTTGCCAATAGAGGATGGGCATCGAAAGATTATACCCACATAACATTTGCTGGCGGCAAGGTTATAGCCTCGGAGTTATGCCGTGCCATTAAAGAGTCGCAGTTGAATAACCTAAAGAGTCAAGACAATGCTGAGTGAAATTATAGATAGAATAAGTGAGTCGCTACTCACCCTTTTGAGCTATGATCCCTCGCGACCATTGCTCTTCAATAGTGTGCTCTTTTTAGTGCTCTTTACACCCTTCGTTATTGGCTACGGTGTGGTTAAGAGGTGGGTAAATCTACGCATCATATATGTCATCGCCTTCTCGCTATTCTTCTACTACAAATCTAGTGGCGAGTACTTTCTTATACTGATTTTTGTCTCGGCGTGGGATTATACCTTGGCTCACTATATACACGCCTCGAAGCGGCTGCTTCTGCGACGTATATTTCTAACCCTTAGTGTGGTTATGAATATCGGCATGCTGGTATACTTTAAGTATACCAACCTCTTCGTGGATGCCGTCTCGTCGCTGCTTGGCGGCGGGGTGTCTCTCGATTTTGGGGATATCTTCCTCCCCGTGGGTATCTCGTTCTTTATCTTTCAGTCTCTGAGCTACACCATTGATATCTATCGACGCTCGCTCACTCCGCTCAATCGTTGGCTCGACTACCTCTTCTACCTGAGCTTCTTCCCGCAGCTAGTGGCGGGACCTATCGTCCGCGCAAAGGAGTTTATACCCCAAATACGTAGACCTATACGCGTCACGCGTGAGATGTTCGGCACAGCTGTTTTCTTGCTCCTCTCGGGGCTTATAAAGAAGGCTATCATCAGCGACTACATATCACGTCACTTCGTGGATGGCGTATTCTCCACCCCTCACCTCTACTCTGGGTTCGAGACACTTCTCGGTGTGTGGGGCTACGCGGTGGAGATATATTGCGACTTCTCGGGATACTCCGACATGGCAATAGCCCTAGCGCTGCTGCTAGGCTTTAGGCTCCCCGAGAACTTCAACTCTCCATATATCTCTGCCACGATAACCGAGTTCTGGCGACGGTGGCATATATCGCTCTCATTGTGGCTGCGCGACTACCTCTACATCTCTTTGGGCGGTAACCGCAAGGGTACGCTTAGAACATATATCAACATCATCATAACCATGCTTCTAGGTGGACTGTGGCATGGCGCTGCGCTACGCTTTATGTTGTGGGGGTTGCTCCATGGCGTCGCCCTCGCGCTGCATAAACTGTGGTTGGGGGTTATCCCTTGGGCACGAGTTGAGGGGTCGCAGATGAACCCACTCGTAAGAGTCATAGGCGTCTGCTTGACATTCAACTTCGTCTCGCTCGGATGGCTTCTCTTTAGAGCCGAGACGCTCTCGGGTGTGAAGTTTATGGTGCACCAGATAATCTATAACTTTGACCTCGGAGTGCTTCCGCAGCTCATTAAAGCGCAGAGCGCCACCATGGTGATGGTCGTTGGAGTCTTGCTGTTTCACGCTCTGCCCAAACGACTCTACACCAAACTGCGTGATGGTGTGGTTAGTGCCTCTTTCTGGTTGCAAATACTCCTGCTCACCGCGACTATATGGTGCGCATGGCAACTATCATCCACCGAGGTGCAGCCTTTTATATATTTCCAGTTCTAGGAGAAATCATAGTTTAATGTTAAGTGTTTAGTGTTTAATGTTAAGTGTTTAGTGTTTAATGTTAAGTGTTAAATGTTAAGTGTTTAATGTTAAGTGTTTAATGTTAAGTGTTAAGTGTTAAATGTTAAGTGTTTAATGTTAAGCGTTTAATGTTAAGTGTTAAATGTTAAGGAACTAATCGCTTAACGCTAAACATTAAACATTAAACACTCCTCAGAAATACAAAAGAAAGATTAGTTTTAATTTGGTCATAAACTTTTTTATAATTACCTTTGTCACCGCAAAATAAGACAGGCGCGTATGGGGTTTGCCGATAATAGGTGGACTGAGTGGCGCTGGTGGTAACATTAAAAAAATTAAAAACAATGAAGACAATTCAAATCAATGCAGCTTCTCGTTCTGAGTTCGGAAAGAAGGCTACAAAGGCAGTTCGCCGTGAGGGCGCTGTACCATGTGTACTTTATGGTGGTGGTGAGGTAGTAACTTTCGCTATCGAGGCTAAGGCTCTTAAGCCACTTATCTACACCCCTAGCTCATACATCGTAGAGATCAATATCGACGGTAAGATCGAGAAGGCAGTACTTCGTGATGTACAGTATCACCCAGTACGTGAGCAGATCCTTCACATCGACTTCTTCCGCGTAATCGAGGATAAGCCAGTATCAATCGCTATTCCAGTTGCACTTACAGGTAATGCTGCCGGTGTTAAGGTTGGTGGTAAGTTGTCTCTTTCAGCTCGCAAGCTAATCGTTAGCGCTATGGAGTGCGATCTTCCAGATGAGATCACAGTTGACGTTACTGAGCTTGAGCTTGGTAAGACTATCTTCGTAGGTGACCTTAGTGTTGAGAACGTTAAGTTCCTTACTCCTGCAACAACAGCGGTATGTGCAGTTCGTGTAACTCGTGCTGCGCGTTCAATGAAGGCAGAGCAATAGTCTTAAGAGATTATGAAATATCTTGTTGTAGGGCTGGGTAACATCGGTAGTGAGTACGCCCAAACTCGTCACAACATCGGTTTTAAAGTATTGGATGCCTTAGCTGAGGCATCCAATATCTCTTTTAGGGGAGAGCGTTACGGTGCTGTGGCAGAGCTAAGACACAAGGGAAGGCAGATAACACTTCTCAAACCAGCGACATATATGAACCTCTCGGGCAAGGCTGTGAGGTACTGGCTCGAAGCGCTTAAGATCCCCAAGGAGAACCTCCTTGTTATCTCCGACGATATAGCCCTCCCGTATGGTACTCTACGCATGCGCCCGAAGGGTAGCGCTGGAGGTCATAACGGGCTTAAGAACATCACCGAACTGACGGGTGGCGATAACTACGCCCGCATACGCTTTGGTGTGGGTGGCGACTTCGCCCGCGGAGCACAGATAGATTATGTGCTGGGTGAATGGAGTGCCGAAGAGCTTGAGAAGATGCCCGAGCGCCTAAAGCTATTCTCGGATGCAATACTTTCGTTTACGTGCGCTGGCGTAGCGCTCACCATGAACGCTTTTAATAATAAATAAATGTTGAGTGTTAAGTGTTAAGTGTTAAGTGTTTAATGTTAAGTGTTAAGTGTTTAATGTTAAGTGTTAAATGTTAAGTGTTGAATGTTAAGTGTT
>JBCQVD010000134.1:0-3782 GCA_047173405.1 Rikenellaceae bacterium | reverse complement strand
TTAAGTAGTGTAAAATAATTATTGGTGTGTTTTTAAGAGTACTATTGGAGATGAGATTTTTTGCTATTAAATTGAAAATATAGTGGTTCTACATTGAGATTTAATTGTGAAAAATATCACTCCAAGAGTGCTTTTAAAAATATGGCAATAATTGTTTTACACTACTTATTTAATATAAAACGTAAAATAAAATAGAGTTCGTATGAAACTAAACTTATATTTCATACGAACTCTAATATCTTTTCAGATTACAATTTCAGCCTATTTAAAGCGAATTGGAATATGTACATTTGACGAAACACCATCCTTCTTATAATCCTCCATTCTGTCGGTGCCGAGGAACAACACGCTCGGTTTACCATCCTCAAAGAGTACTTGAGGACGCTCTAGGTGAGCAACATCAGTAACCGTGCCATCCTTCCACTTTATATGAAGAGTTGACACCAAAGGGTTATCAGCACTCTTCCAATCTACTCCATTGTCCGAAACAAAAAGAGCTAACGACTGTCCTTTTTTCGTGAAACTACCGTGCATATCCTTTACAATGGCGTAGTAGGTATCACCTTGAAGCCATATATATGGATCCTCCGCAGGGAAATCGGAACCAGTAGCTGTAAAGATCGGAGTGTTGTACTTCTTAAATGGACCTGTTGGAGAGTCCGAGATTGCGTAAAGGTGACACACGGGACCTCCACCAGGAAGAGGCTTCTTCTTAGCTACCGCCTTGTAGATCATGAGGTACTTACCATCCTTCATCTGTGTTACCGATGGGTTGGCAACCATAAGGGCATCGTGAGCTTCAGGGTCCTCCGAAACATCAATCAACGGCTTATCAAACTGCTGCCATGGTCCATATAAAGACTTCGATACGGCAACACCAATACGCTGATTATTGCGGTGGCTCCAGTTGAAACCTGTCTTATTAACCTTGCCATCGCCTGTGTTTCCCGTATAATAAAGGTAGTATGTATCACCAAACTTCTTTATCGTAGGGTTGTGGATATTGTAACCATCCCAACGCGCAGGGTCAGTAACACCCAACGCGAGATCTGAGAACTTAAATGGTCCCGTTGGGTTATCACTCACCGCGTGAGCTACCTCCGAGTGGGTTAACCACGCCAAGAAACCATACTCTTTTCCCCATCGAGCATAGAGGATATGGTACTTACCATCTTCACCCTTTATAGGCGATGAACCCCACGTATAGTATCTATCATCATGGAATACCGATGTAGAGTCTATTGGTTGTAACGCTCCATCGAAACATAATTGAGCCTCTGGCTTAGGAGCAGCTGTTGTGCATGAACATACAGCAACAGACAACAAAATTATTGCACTTGATAATATTTTCATCTCTTTATTTTTTTTGTTTATAAACCCTTACGTAATCAACCTCCATCTGTGTTCCATCTAAGGTATCAGTGATTGGACCCGCCCACTTGATGATAGCTAGACTTAACCATATTGGGCTTGGTGAGTAGGCGATTTCATTCTTCTCGCGACGGATCTCCTTACCATCAAAGTAGAAGATAAACTCCTTTTTGTTCCACTCCAAACCATAAATATGGAACTCCTTACTTAGGTCTAAAGATGAATTAATTGCCGACTTAGAGACTATATCAACCCACTCCTTACCATTATGGTATTGAATTTTATACTCAGCAATCAAACCTGCCCAATGGTCTTTGTTATGCCATCCGTTAAGGAATTGAATACATCCAATCTCCTTAGCCTCAGCAAACTCTACCTCAAAGAATTTCAAACCCTCTTTTTGAGCTGTCCAACGATTATGAATTTGACCATCCGCGATATTCTTAACGGCAAAGTTAGCTCCATCGCCATACGAACCACTTGATGTAAACTTCACACCCTCTTCGCGCACAAAGTTCTTAAGACCCGCAACATCTTTATCGGCTGTTTCAGAGAGTGGATCTGGATAACCCGCTTCGTTTACATTATATGCTCTAAACTCGCCAATATGGAAATGGCTAGCCAACTCAGATGAGAATCTAAGCTTCTTCGTTGTGATTGGAATCTCCAAAGGTAGAGAGTACGCTGGCTGCACACCGTAAGTAAATGTATTGCTCTTTGAAGGGTGTGTCTTTTTGCCATTTACAACTGTAATATCGCTCCAGTTGTGGATATTGGTATTAACCTCGTTAGGGTAGTGACCTTCGTTGATATCTATCTCAAAGCGCTTTCCTTTAGCTGGATCCGCACCTCGCGTCATCAACCAAAAAGAGTTGTTAGTGGCTTGAACTGCTGCGTAGCGGTAACGACACTCGAAATATCCATACTGAAATTGCTCCTTAGTCCAGATGCTTCCAGATGTCCAATTTTGACCACCTCTATTCTCTTTGCGATTAACAAGACGAAGTGTACCATCTTTAACCACGGCATTCTCTCTCCAGCGGCTACACTCAATATGTCCACTAGGTCCATTTTGAGACTCCCACTTTTTGTCTAGTTCTTTATCCTCATAATCAAACTCATCACTCCATACAAGACTCCATTTCCCTTCAGGTAGATATTTTTTCGGATCATCTTGAGCCTTTACAGAGAGAGTAGCCATCACAGCTAGAGATAAAATAATAATTGTTCTCTTCATAATTTTAATTCATTTGGTTTATTAGATTGATTTTTTACAACATTGCAAATATAACAAATTAATAGGTAACAAATATCTCCGAAACAAAAAAAAACGCTATATTTGTCTAGAAACTGTTTAAATTTTGTATCGAAGTTATTTTAGAGCTATTTTATATCATTTTTTACACCTCAAACGAGGCGAATAGTGGTTCTATTTAACGATTTTGAGGTGTAAAAAATGATGCAAAAGAGACAAAAAGAACGAAAATATAAAACTTAAACAGTTTCTATAACCAAATAATAGAACTATGTTTTTTGATATAAACAAAGGATTCGATAATCAATCAATAGAGTCTCACCATATCCAACGTCCGCTAATTGGCATCTCAGCAAACTATACAGACAGTAACTCGGCGCTACATACCGCGTATAGTGACGCCATTATCTCGGCGGGTGGCACACCTGTCATCATCCCAGTTACATGCAAAAAGGAGATAATCTTGAGTATAGTTAAATCACTCGACGGAGTATTACTGAGTGGTGGCGATGATATTGATGCACGTTTCTTTGGTGAGGAGAATATTGAAGGTCTAACACAGCTTAACCTACAAAGAGACAACCACGAACTAATGCTCACTAAAGCAGCCTTAGATCGAAGCATCCCTCTTTTTGGCATCTGTCGAGGATGCCAAATAATAAATATAGCTCTAGGGGGTGATATATACCAAGACTTACCTTCGATGTATGAAGCTCCTTTGCTATCTCACTCAATACTCGAAAATAGACACCTTGGCGTACACGACGTGACCATAGACAAAAGCTCTATGCTCTATGAAATTCTGGGTGACACAGAGGTCAGCGCCAACTCGCGCCACCACCAAGCGGTACGCCACGTAGCACCCTGTCTGCGTGCAGTTGCTAAGAGCACAGACGGCGTAATCGAAGCAGTCGAAGGGTACCCAATCCACCAAATATTAGCCGTACAATGGCACCCCGAGAACATGGCAACCACAGGTGATAATAGAGCTATGCAGAGGCTATTCAAGTTTTTTGTCGATGAATCTACGCTATACGCAAAAGCTCGCTCTATACACTCCACGTCAAGCATTGTTGATTCACACTGCGACACACCTATGTTATATCAAAGTTCAGGTTTTGACCTAGGTAAACGCAATACACAAGCCCAAGTAGAT
>JBCQVD010000133.1:0-3831 GCA_047173405.1 Rikenellaceae bacterium | reverse complement strand
TATCGGCTTTAAAAAGCCGATGTATATTCGATAAACCCCTCTTGCATCTCCCCAAACCGTTTGGGGAGACTTACTTTTAGAGGTGTTTTGGATAAGAATTTCTTATCCAAAACTCACGTTACTTAAAGATCTTTTTTAGTCGCTTCCATAATTTCTTATATGCGCTCATCTCCTTTTTACCATAAATAACACTATTTACGATCTGCTCCTTATCGAATCCTCGAGCGAGAGCGTAGGCTTCGGCTGCGATCTTAAGTATCTTAGGGCTCCATCCTAACTTATCAAAATTACGACAACCCTTCTGTTGTGATACTTCACCAATATACATCCTATTGATATCAATCACGCAATACTCTGGTTCCTCGTCAACGACATCTAGTAAGATATTATTTGCACCATAATCATTATGATAATAGCCATTCTCGTGCATTTTTGCTGTGTAGCGCCCAAAGCCTGCTGCGATCTTCTTTGTTAAGGGGGTAACTTCTGCTTCACGCAACTCCGCCATATCGCGCGTATATGAGGCTTGCACGGTGATTAAGTAACAGTAGCTAATAAAAAATGTCCCCTCTTCAACGATATAACCAATAGGGGTAGGAGTATTTATACCAAGGTGCAAAAACTCCTCGGCATACTCATATGCTCTTTGTGCCTTAGTCTTTCTAAAACGCCTATATACCAGACGATTATGCATAAGTTTAGGTATGCAGTAACGCTTTATATTAATACATAAAGAGTCGTCTATATCGACATATTTTACACAATTTCGAACATCACGAATCGTTGTTCCAATATGCGGAAAATTATCTGGTATACTATTTATAAATTCACTCAAGAACTCATACTCTGGGGCGACAACAACTTTTCGACGTCTACTCTCCATACCTATTTTCATAATTAAAAGAGGCTACCTATCAATATATATTACTAGGTAGCCTCTCGCTTATTTATTTTATTAACTCTTTTTTTAGCAATTCATAGCGCCACAGCAGTGGATAACCTGACCACTAACATACGACGAAAGGTCTGAACCAAGGAAGATACACACCTTAGCAACATCCTCTGGCGTACCGCCGCGGCGTAGGGGTATTTGGTTGAACCAACCTTGCTTTACCTCGTCTGACAACTTATCGGTCATCTCGGTCATAATAAAGCCTGGGGCTATGGCATTGGCACGGATACCACGAGGCCCCATCTCCTTAGCAATAGACTTAGCTAGACCAATCATACCAGCCTTAGATGCTGAGTAGTTACATTGTCCTGCGTTACCACTCACACCCACAACTGATGACATATTGATGATAGATCCGCTCTTTTGGCGAGCCATAATCGGAGTTACTGCATGCACGAAGTTAAACGCAGACTTAAGGTTTACATTAATTACAGCATCCCATTGAGCCTCGCTCATGCGCATCATAAGTCCATCTTTGGTGATACCTGCATTATTAACTAAAATATCAATACGTCCAAAATCATTTAGGATCTCGCCTACAACAGCGTGTGTAGCCTCGAAGTCGGCTGCGTTCGATGCGTAGCCTTTACCTTTAACACCCAAAGATAGGATCTCTGCCTCGGTAGCTTTTCCGTTTTCGTCAATTACCAAATCAGTAAAAGCAACATCTGCTCCAGCCTTAGCAAATTCGATAGCTATTGCTTTGCCAATTCCGCGTGCTGCACCAGTTATAACAGCCACTTTACCCTCTAATAGTTTCATATTATCTGTTTGTTGGTTTAAATTAAAACTCTATATCGTTTCGCAAAGATAGAAAAAATAATTGTTTTTTAATCATATCTGTCCAAAATCATTAATTTGTTAAAAATTTATAGTAACTTTACCAACTCAAAAGGGTGTATTATCACTCTGCAAGTATCAGAAAGTATAAACAGATAATTATAATTAATATATTTATGAAAAAAGATTCACAGATTTTCGATTTGATCGCCCAAGAGCGCCAGCGCCAAATGCATGGAATCGAGCTTATCGCTTCAGAGAACTTCGTAAGTGACGAGGTTATGGAGGCTATGGGTTCAGTTTTGACTAACAAATATGCAGAGGGTTACCCTGGGGCACGTTACTATGGTGGTTGTGAGGTTGTTGACAAGATCGAGGCTCTCGCTATTGAGCGTTTGTGTGAGATTTATGGCGCTGAGTATGCTAACGTGCAGCCTCACTCAGGAGCACAAGCTAATATGGCGGTGTTTTTTGCATGTATGCAGCCAGGTGACACCTTCATGGGTCTAGACCTTTCACACGGTGGTCACCTTTCACACGGATCACTTGTAAATATGTCGGGTAAATACTTCAAGGCCGTAGGTTACAAACTAAGCGAGGAGAGTGGCGTTATCGACTACGACGCTATGGAGCAACAGGCTCTTGAGTGTAAGCCAAAGATGATCGTTGGTGGTGCTTCGGCATACTCTCGCGAGTGGGACTACAAGCGCATGCGTGAGATCGCCGATAAGGTTGGAGCTATCCTTCTTGTTGATATGGCACACACTGCTGGTCTTATTGCTGCGGGTCTTTTGGAGAATCCTACACCATACGCTCATATCGTAACATCTACAACACACAAGACTCTTCGTGGTCCTCGCGGTGGTATCATCATCATGGGTAAAGATTTCGAGAACCCATGGGGTCAAACAACACCTAAGGGTGTCGTTAAGATGATGTCTCAGATCCTTAACTCAGCGGTATTCCCAGGTATTCAGGGTGGTCCATTAGAGCACGTTATCGCAGCTAAAGCCGTTGCTTTTGGTGAGGCTCTTAAGCCATCATACAAGGAGTATCAAACTCAAGTGCAGAAGAACGCTAAAGCCATGGCTGAGGCATTCGTGAAGCTTGGTTACAAAATCGTATCTAATGGAACGGACAACCACCTTATGCTTGTTGATCTTCGTCCTAAGTTCCCAGAGCTTACAGGTAAGCTAGCTGAGAAGTGTTTGGTTGCTGCGGATCTTACAACAAATAAGAATATGGTACCTTTCGATAGTCGCTCACCATTCCAAACATCGGGACTTCGCTTCGGAACACCTGCGATCACAACACGCGGTGTGAAAGAGGACAAGATGGCGTATATCGTAGAGTTGATCGACCGTGTACTTCAAAACCCAGAGGATGAGGCTAACGTTGCAGCTGTACGTGCGGACGTTAACAAAATGATGGCTGAGTATCCTCTATTTGCTTGGTAGTAAAATTTTTACTAGAATAAATATAATCCCCTGCTTTCAATAAGAAGCAGGGGATTATTGTATTTGGTTCCATTATCTGTCGCTGATAATAGGAGTTAGTTATTCAACTTAATCATGTCAATTATGCGTTTACCAACAGGTGCATATCTCCTCCACTTTCGTTGATTTACCTCAAAATCAATAGCCTCTCCACTTGCATATATCGTGAACATAGGCGCTGCATCTACCTCGTATAGATTTTGAAGGCTTTGAAAATCTACTGTTATACCATATCTATGAACCCAATACTTTTTGTTTGAAGATGAAGGCTCGATATATATACGCTTAGCAGCTCCATTATAGTCAACGACTTTAGACTTGATCTTTACGGAGTCTATTTTTTGAGCTTTCTCACTAATGTACGTAAAATTGAGTGTAGCAGAGTCTACACCCACGAGCAGTGTGATATCGTGCTCCAACTCTCCATGCTGACTACTCTCAAAGACCTTTTGTGGTAAAAGATAATAAGTAGTACACTTCTCGCTGCTCTTAGAGACATAATACCCCTCTATCCTCTGTGCTACAACGCTAATACAGAGAGATAAAAGGGGTATTATAATAATATTCCGAAGACGCATTTAATTACTCTCCGTAAACATAAAT
>JBCQVD010000132.1:0-3870 GCA_047173405.1 Rikenellaceae bacterium | reverse complement strand
TGAGAAGAATACAATCGCGGCGTATAACGAGTATCTAAAGCGTTACCTGCGTTGTGTGAAGGGTATTGATGACAATATTGAGAGACTCTTTACCTATCTCAAAGAGAACGATTTGTGGGATAAGACAATCATTGTCTACACTGCGGACCAAGGAATGATTCTCGGAGAGCACGATTTTCAGGATAAGCGTTGGATGTATGAGACATCTATACGTATGCCGTTTATTATGCGTATCCCAGATAGTAAGATCTTAGGAACCCATAGCGACCACATGATTGGTAATGTCGATTTTGCCCCTACCCTGCTCTCGTTGGCTGGAGCAGAGGCTAAACCCAACTATATGCAAGGTAGTGATTTTAGTGGGCTCTTCAGCGGCAAAGAGGTCGAGGAGCGTGAGGTGCACTACTATCGTTACTGGATGCACATGGAGCACCACGATATACCTGCACACTTTGGTATTCGTACAAAGGATTACAAACTTATATTCTTCTACGGTTGTCATTATAAAGAGGAGAAGCAGAATACTAAGTCGATGACATGGATGAAGGTCTCTAACTATATTGTTGATACACCGACATCCTTTGAATTGTATGATATCAAGAACGATCCACATGAGACAACAAACCTTGTTGGTAACCCCAAATACAGTGAGGTGTTCGAGGAGCTAAAGGCTAAGCTACTTGAGACAAAGCTAAAGGTTGGAGATAATGATGCAACAAACCGCAAGGTATTAAACCTAATAGAGGAGAACTTTTAAAACTATCTAAAATATGAAGAAACTTTTTGTGCTAGCTTTTACGCTGGCGTCACTCTGTGCTAATGCGCAGATGTCGAGTCACAAACACCCGTCGACAATTCTTGCCCAAAACTCTGTTGAGTGTGAGGTGGGCGCTGCGGTGGATATTTGTCTTGACGATTTGATTATCCACGATGTGGACGATAATATCTCTAATCCTTTTAAGCTAAAGGTGCTCCCTGGCGACAACTATAAAGCATCGGGCAATAAAGTTACACCATCATCTGGTTTTAAAGGTGTGTTGAGTGTAAATGTGCAGGTCAATGATGGCGATTTTGACTCCAACGTATTTCCTCTAAAGGTTCAAGTGGGTAAAAATATCGTAGATGAGTCAAAGGCTATCTTCGTCTCTCCTTGTGGTGATGATGCCAACACAGGATCTAAGGAGTCTCCAGTTAAGAGTATTGAGCGAGCTAAGGCGTTGGTTAAGGTTCGTAAAGCGACAACAGTATACCTTCGTGAGGGTGAGTACTTCATCACCAAGAGTATTAATTTTGATGCCTCGGATTCTGGTACCGAGCAATCTCCAATTACCTACAAGGCATATAACGGCGAAGAGGTACACATTACGGGCGCTGTGAAGTTGCCATTCGAGATGTTCGAAAAGGCGACTCCAGAGCAGGTGGTAGCTATTGACAACCATTATGTTAAGGCATATATTAAGGTTCTTAACCTTAAGGATGTTGGCGTTAGCGATCTAGGTGAGATTAAACGTTCGGGCTATGGTGTGAAGAATGGCGCTCCAGTCTCTGCGCCACGTCTGTTTATTGATGGCGCGGCGATGAATCTTGCTCGCTACCCTAATGTAGGTAACTATAACGATGTTGACAAGGGCGAGGTTAGCCGTAGAGTTTTTAAGTCGAAGAGCAACATTGTGAATAAGTGGAAGTACTCTAAGGATATTTGGATTGATGGTCCACTCTCCGAGGCTTGGGAGTGGCAGAAGAATAAGATCGAGAGCGTTACCGAGGATGGAATAGTGACTATGATAGAGGATTATCACAATAATATCAAACCTCACTATGTTAAGATGTTCTACTTCAATATTCTCGAAGAGCTAGATGTGCCTCAGGAGTACTATATTGATCGCGAGAAGGGTCTTTTGTACGCTTTCTTCCCATCGAACGTAAGCAAGAGAACAGATATTAGACTATCTCAATCGACTGAATATCTTATTAATTTGAGTGGCGTTAATCATCTTAAGTTTGAAGATATTATCTTCGAGGGAACACGCAGTACAGCTATCAACACCTCAAAACCATCATCTTATAACACCTTTAAGAACTGTACCGTTCGCTCGTGTGGTCTAGGTGGAATGGTTATAAACGGATTGGGCAATAGAGTTGAGAATTGTCATGTTCACAATATTGGAGCCGCAGGTATTCGTCTCAATGGTGGTGATTTCAAGAATCTAAAGCCTGCGGGTAACGTAGTCGAGAACTGTGAGATTCATGACTTCTCGCAAGAGGTGCGTGCCTATAACCCTGGCTTGAATATCGAGAGCGTTGGTCAAGTTATACGCCACTGTAATGTCTATAATGGACCCCATATGTCGGTTGTTATTCGTGGTTCGAACCACATTATCGAGTATTGCGATTTCCACGATGCTCCGCGTGAGTACTCTGATATGTTGGCGATATATATGAATACAGGTAGTAACTTTATGCAGCGCGGTTCTATTATTCGTCGCAATAAATTCCATGATGTTAGCGGTAGCTGGAAGCAGAGTGCTGGAGTCTATATGGATAATGAGACTTGTGGAATTGTTGTCGAGGAGAACTACTTCTATGATAATGTAGCTCAGGAGAGTGGTTGGTCAGTTATGGTTCATGGTGGAGCTGATAATATCACACGTCGCAACGTCTTTGTTGATTGTAGCTACCCATTCTGTATTTCGCTTCGCCTCAACGGTTATGCGCGTAAGGATTTCGAGAAGATACTACGTAAATGGCAGACCGCAGCTCAAACAACTATGAATGACGCTTGGAGACGAGCATATCCAGAGATCAAATACTACTTCTACGATGGTGACAAGAAGGCTAAGTCGGCAAAGTATGAGTATAACTTTAAATTTGACAAGGATAACAACATCACAAACTACTGGAATCTGCGCACACCTACATCGAATGTGTTCAAGGATAACTTAGTCTATAATAGCCCATCTACACCATTCGTAATGGGTAAGACAAACGTTAAGGGTAATAAGTACAATCGTGACTTCTATACCGTTGGAGCGTTTAGACATATTGATGGTGAGATGCAGGAGTGTTTGATCCATAGTAACAACCATGGTGTAAGCACAAATCCTGGTTTTGTTAACTACGACCACCATGACCTAAGAATTAAGAAGGGTTCTGAGATTCTAGGTAAGTTACCATTCCTGGATGGGGATTATTACACTAAGATCGGAACCAAGGATGGAGTGATTGGTGCTCCATCGGTAAAATAGCAACTTTTTTTGGGGAGTCGCAATCCCTACCACTATTAACAAATTTACAAAATGAAAAAAAGACTATTGTTTTTAGCATTAGCCGCAATGCCATTAATGGCATCTGCTCAGTTCTGGAGCGAAGATGGCATAGTATGGAAAGAGAAAGAACTATGGCAGAAAGCCAAGGAGACAAAGACTCCCGAGTGGTTTTCGGATGCAAAGTTCGGTATTTACTTTCACTGGGGTGTCTATTCCTATATGGGAAAGGGTGAGTGGTACTCACGCCAAATGTACGAGGATAAGACAGAGGGTTGGGGTCGCGATGTTCGCCCTCACCACCTAAAGACTTATGGTGAGGATGTACACTATCACCACTTTATTCCAAAGTTTACAGCCGAGCATTTCGATGCCAAAGATTGGGCAAAGCTCTTCAAGGAGTCGGGAGCTAAGTTTGCAGGTCCCGTAGCTGAGCACTGTGATAACTTCTCGAACTGGGATAGTAAGGTCAACAAGTACAACACAGTAAACTATGGACCTAAGAGAGACCTCGTAGGCGAGCTTGAGAAGGCTATCAAGGGCGAGGGTCTTAAGTTTGTAGCTACTTTCCACCACAGCTGGGAGTGGAAAGTTTCCCGATCTATGA
>JBCQVD010000026.1:0-21957 GCA_047173405.1 Rikenellaceae bacterium | reverse complement strand
GGATTGAAAACAAGCTAAATAATCGTCCTCGTAAAAGACTCGGATACCTCACACCAAATGAAAAATTTAAACAAATTATTAATATGAATTCAGTTGCATTTGCAGGTTGAATTCAGCTTTGTATCGAAGTTATTTTAGAGCTATTTTGTATTTTGTTAAGTAATAATTTGATATACAAGTATTTGCAGCCTTATGCGCTTTTTTGATTTGGTTTGCATAGCGCTCGATTGTTAATAGATTGAGAATCAATCTATTAACAATCGCAATAAAAGAATAGCTCCGCGGGGAGCACTCCGCCGCTGCCCGCGCAGGGCAGTTGTAGAAGTTTTTACACACCAGTAGTAATTAATAAATGTAGATATACTATGAATAACTCTTCAGAATCAAGAGATCAGCTAACGAGTAAGATCGGAGCTATCTTAGTTGCCGCGGGAAGTTCCGTGGGGCTAGGTAATATATGGCGCTTTCCGTATGTTACAGGTGAGAGCGGGGGTGGAGCATTCCTTATCATCTATCTTGCTTGTGTGCTGCTTATCGGCATGCCTCTTATGTTATCCGAATTTATCGTAGGTCGAGGTACCCACCTTAATGCCGTAGGTGCAATTAAAAGCCTTAATAAACGTTGGACGCCGCTGGGTTACAATGGTGTACTTGTAGCGTTCTTAATTATGGGCTTCTATTTTGTTGTTTCGGGATGGACTGCGGAGTATTTTATCGAGTCCCTAACAGGAAATATCTCCAAACTATCGACCCCTAAGGAGTACGAGGCTTTCTTCAATAATTTCGTTACCGACCCCATTAAACCAGTCGTCTACACCTGGTTATTCATCATCGCTACACACCTAATCATTGTTCGCGGTGTGAGTAAAGGTATCGAGTTATGCTCAAAGATACTTATGCCGTTGCTCTTTATTATCCTCATTGTGATGAGTATCAACTCGCTGATGATGCCTAATAGTATGAAGGGGCTAGAGTACCTCTTCAACCCCGACTTCTCGAAGATCACACCTCAAGTGGTTCTGGAGGCTATCGGTCAAGCCTTCTTCTCGCTGTCGATAGGTATAGGATGTCTTATAACCTACTCATCGTACTTCGACGATAAGAACGACCTGCGTAAATCAGTCGTGCAGGTGACAATGATCGATACCCTCGTGGCTCTATTAGCGGGAGTGCTTATATTCCCCGCTGTCTTTAGTGCAGGTATTGAGCCTACGGCAGGACCTTCACTAGTGTTCATTACACTACCTTCGATCTTTAATGCACTGCCAATGAGTATGCTGTGGTCGTCAATCTTCTTCCTTCTGCTGATCATCGCAGCACTCACATCAACAATGTCCCTACATGAGGTTGTGACACTCTATATCATCGAGCAATTCAAGGTCTCACGCCGCAAAGCTACATATATTACAACTATCAGCGTCTGCACCTTAGCGACGTTCGGATCGCTCTCTATGGGTGTTATGTCGGGCTTCACGATCTTCGATCTCAACCTTTTTGATGCTCTCGATAAGCTAACGGCAGATATTTTGATGCCTCTGGGCGGTATCTTTACATCGCTATTCGTTGGATGGGCTATCGGCCGCAAATTTGTCGATAAGCAACTTCTGCGCCCAGGCGAGAAGAGCAATAGTTTCACTATCGAGTGCGTGATATTTCTTCTTAAGTATTTCATCCCAGTGATGATATTCTGTATCCTTCTCGATAGCACAGGAATATTAAAAATTCTAGGATAGCTTAAGTAGTGTAAAATAATTATTGGTGTGCTTTTAAAAATATGGCAATAATTGTTTTACACTACTTATAACTGTTAAGGGTTGAATGTTTAGTGTTAAATGTTAAAGAATTGATCGCTTAGCTCCGCAGGGAGCACCCTGCCGCCGCCCGCGCAGGGCAGTCCGCGGACTGTCGAAAACTCTATCGCCCTCCCTCCTAAAAAGCGATTTTTGCGCTTGCGCAAAAATCGCTCAGAGGGCGTTGGTTCGTAGAACCAAAATCCTTGTTGCTTGCATTGCTTTTTACTGCCCGCGGAGGGCAGTAAGAAACGGGGTAAGAAGTTGCCCGCGCAGGACAGTCCTCAGCAAAACAGATGCAATACAAAAAAAGAGTGACCACAATCAAAGCGGTCACTCTTTTTATACCTTATATCTAAAATTTACTCTACCGAAAATTTATAGATACAAGTGTGTGTATAAGTCTCACCTACGTCAAGGCGTGTCGATGGGAACTGTGGTTGGTTGGGGGTATCAGGGAACTTCTGAGTCTCCAATGCGAGGCTACCGCGGTAGTCATACGTCTTATCACCTCCCTTAGACACTGTCTTACCATCGAAGAAGTTACCGCCATAGAACTGAATGCCAGGCTGGTCGGTGTAAACCTCCATCTTGCGACCGCTTACAGGCTCAACAACTGTCGCTGCGAGCTTCAAGCCCTCGCCGTTGAGTACCCAGCAGTGGTCATATCCCGCGCCCATCTCTAGCTGTGTCTCCTTAGCCGCTAGATCGGTACCGATAGCCTTAGCGGTGCGGAAATTAAACGCATTACCCTCGACAGCTGCAATCTCACCCGTTGGGATTGATACATTGTCAATTGGAATAAATCCATCGGCATTGATTTGAAGTATATGACCGTTGATATCACCCTCGCCTTCGCCCTTAAGGTTAAAGAATGAGTGGTGCGTGAAGTTTACGTGTGTTGCCTTATCGGTTGTCGATGTATACTTTATAACATACTCATTCTCAGGTGTTAGCTCGTAGCTCATCTCTGTTGTTAGTGTTCCAGGGAATCCCTCCTCACCATCTACTGAGACGTACTTGAATACGATCTTTGAGTCCGACACCTCGACAACATCCCAAGCAACCATATCAACACCCTTCAAACCACCGTGTAGTGTCTGACCGTTGTTGTTGATTGGTAGCGTGTATGTCGCACCATCCAACTCGAAAGAGCCTTTTGCGATACGGTTTGCGAAGCGCCCGCATACTGCACCCAAGAATCTTTCGCCTTTATTATCGACATACTCCTCGATCGTGTTGTATCCGAGTACGATATCGGCTTTTTTGCCATCTTTACCAGGGACGAAGAGCTTCATTACGCGCGCTCCAAAGTTTGTCACAACCATCTCGACATCACCTGCCTTGAGGGTATATATTGCCATCTCTGCCATATTTTTGTTTATATTTGTGTTGGTGCAAAGTGCACGTCAATCAGAACTTTATTTATTACTCTCTGTTAAATTTTTCTGTTATCCTCATAATGCTATGTGCACTATGGAGAAATTATAGAGCCTAATTTTATTCGTGTTGGGTTTAAATGCATGGCATTTATAAATTTTGAGATTTAAGTTATTATGTAAATTTATTTACGGTAATAACTTAAAAATCAAAATATTAGAGCGTAGCTACTAATCCCAATACGCAAAGAAAAGGATAGCTCTGCGGGGAGCACCCCGCCCGTCGGAGACAGTCTTGTATTTTGTCAGATAGCAATAAACAGGTTCAGAATTACAGAATCTGCACCACAGTATTATTATTTCAACAATTCACGAAGTTTCTGCTCTTTCTCGGCGTTCCAGTAACCGCAGTCAAGCTCAAAGAATACTGAGCTGTAAGCAACAGTGCTCTCAGTCTTGATAACAACGACGTTAAATAGCTTAGATGCAGCGTCCAACTTCTCGAACACTAGATCGTGAAGCAACGACTGTACCTCGCGGCCATTGAAGATCTTGTTGAGTGTATCAACCATCTCAGCCTCCTTGTCACCAATATTAGCCAACTGAGTCAACTCCTTATCGGTGTAGATCACTGGTTTAACATGGCTTGCGAGGTCTATCTGACGAAGAACCTCTGTAAGGACAAGATCCAATGGCTGTCCACTGTTGATATACTTAATTCCTGAAGCGCTCTGCAACGGATATGCCTTGTCGACAACCAACACCCAGTTACGGTGTCCCAATAGTGGGAGGATGTCACTAAATTCTGATTTCCACATAGTAGTTTAGTTTTAAGTGAGCTACGGTAAAGCTCTTTGTATTGTTTATAAAAAATGAGGGGGTATAAAAAAGGGGGGCATCTGAAACTATCCAGCGCCCCCCATTAGCATTTTAGACCTTGTGAGGATCCCTCGATTATTTGACCTCCTCGTCAAATACGACAGCTACCTTACCACACTTACCGCTAGCCATTAGCGAATAAGCCTCAGGTGCTTGATCCAAAGTGAAACGGTGTGTAACCAAATCCTCTGGGTGGATACCCCAACGTACGATGCGCTCTACAAGCTCCTCCATCAACCATACAGATGTAACCCATGTCGCAGAGATTGTCTTTTGCTCATGGATCATATCTGGAGATGGGTTAAGCTCCATTGTTCCGCCCTCTCCGATAAGTGCAGTCTTACCCCACTTACGTGTCGCACGAACAGCCAATTGACGACCTAGAGTGTGTGCTGAACAGTCAATAGCGCGCTCAAAGCCACGACCTTCAGTGTACTCCATAACCTTCTCTAAAGTAGTTGCATCTGAAACAAATACCTCGTCGCAAAGACCCTTCTCCTTCGCGATTTGCATGCGCTCCAAAGATACGTCTACACCGACAATCTTAACTGCACCCATTGCCTTACACAACATTGCTGTTGCTAGACCTACAGGTCCTAGACCAACAACAAGCACCGAGTGGTCTCCACAGATACCAACCTTCTCCAAGCCCTCGTACACAGTACCGAATCCACAAGCTACCTGTGCTCCATCGGTATATGTCAAAGAATCTGGAAGAGCAACCAAGTCCTTCTCCTCTGCAAGCATGTACTCTGCCATACCTCCATCACGTTGCCATCCGTAAGCACGGCGGAACTCAGAAGTACAGCTAATCATATAACCACGACGGCAATCGTTACAAATACCGCAACCCGAAATGTGGTAGATAATCACACGATCACCCTCTTTGAAGCGACGCATACCTGGACCACACTTAACAACTTGTCCACAAGGCTCATGACCACAAACCTTATCTTGGTATCCTTCAGGACCTTTACCTAGGTGCTCACGATAGATACAACGGATATCAGATCCGCAGATTGTTGATGATTTCATCTTGATTAGAACCTCACCATGTCCTGGTGTTGGGATCTCAACCTCTTTAAGCTCTACTGTGCTGTTACCAGGTAGGTAAGCAGCCTTCATCTTATTGCTCATTGTTTTATAAGTTAAATTGTTATTTTTTTTCTTAATCAATGCAGGCTCAACACACTTGTATGTATCGAGCCTACGTTGATTCACTTTCACTGCGCAAATATATATAATTATTATATAATATGTACTTTTGCGCGCTATTTATTTAGAATCTGTTTTAAGTTTTTTGACTATTGCTTGATTACGCCGTCAAGATCCCAAAGATCCTCCCACTCGGCACCTATCCAGCAGAATACTTGACCCTTGATGAAACGGTTGTTCTTGTCGATAACCTTCATCTTAGCCATCTCCTCGTCTGTTAGTGGATCAACCACTGCACACTCCAAGTTAGCCATAAACTTCTCAGGCTTAACTGAGAATGGGATGATGATCTCACCGCGCTGTACTGCCCATTTTAGGCAAACTACTGCTGGGTGAACACCGTGAGCCTTAGCGATCTCGCAGATTACTGGATCCTCGATAGGTACAGTATCAGTCTCAGTCTTATCGCGCTCAGGACGGTTTGGAGAACCGATTGGGCAGAAACCGATTGGCTGGATACCGTTAGCCTTCATATAATCAAAAAGCTCTGGTTGTTGGAAGTGAGGGTGAATCTCCATCTCGTTGATTACTGGCTTGATCTTGCAATCCTTAAGTATCAACTCCATCTTAGCCTTAGTAACGTTCGATGTACCGATGTTCTTCACTAGACCCATCTCTACAAGCTCCTCCATCTTAGACCATGTAGCCATGAAGTTCTCGTGAATGTATGGCTTTGCGTGTGGGTCACGAGACTCAACGCTTACTCCCTTAGCGTGGAAGTTAGGGAATGGCCAGTGTACAAGGTAAAGGTCAAGGTAATCTAGTTGAAGATCAGCCATTGACTTCTTGCAAGCCTCGATAACGTTTGAGTGTTGGTCGTTCCAAAGTTTAGATGTGATCCAAAGATCCTCTCGCTTTACAGTACCCTCAGCGATAAGCTCCTTGATAGCTACACCGATCTCAGCCTCGTTGCCATACACTGCAGCGCAGTCGATGTGACGGTAACCGTTGCGAACGGCGATCTTAAGAGCGTTAGCGATTGTCTCGTTGTCGTAGTTGTCTGAGCCGAAAGTACCGATACCTACAGCTGGAATTACAGCTCCGTTGCTAAGAGTGATCTGAGGAACAGATGCTGGATTGATTGATTTAATATCCATTTTTATAGTGATTTATTGTTGTTATTATTTTAGTGCCTTGAAAGAACGGTAGCCATAAAGAGCTACAAAGACGAAACATACAAAAGGAAGTATGAATGAAGCGTTCTCTGCTGGAAGACCTGCAACACTCTTCATGTCGATGATTGCACCCTGCATTGGAGGCATAAGCGCACCACCTACGATCGCCATTACAAGACCTGCAGCACCCAATGTCGCATGCTTACCGATACCCTCAAGAGCGATACCATATATAGTAGGGAACATTAGAGACATAAAGATTGATGTTGCCATTAGGCAGTATAGACCGAAAACGCCAGTGATAAGTATCGCACAAGCTGTTGTTATCATCGCGCATAGAGCGAAGACTGCAAGCAGCGCGCGAGAGTTTACAAACTTCATAAGGGCAGTAGCGATAAAACGACCTACAAGGAACATGCCCATCGCACCAATATTATACATCTGTGCTACATCCTTAGGGATGCCCAAACGCTCTGCGTACTGGATGATAAATGTCCAACACATGATCTGAGCACCTACGTAGAACACCTGAGCGAGTACACCCTCACGATAAACTTGGTGACCAACGAGATACTTAAGAGACTCCTTGAAGCTAGATTGTGAACCCTTCTCCACTGTTGTAGGCATCTTGTAGCATAGGATAACCACAAACATGATGATAACCACAAGACCAAGTACCACGTAAGGGTTACGGATAATCATAAGGTCGTGAAGACGGATCGTCTCTTTAGCTGACTCTGATAGCGAAGCGAAATCAACCTTATCGCACTCAAGGTGCGCAAGAATCAGTCTTGAAGCGACGAACATACCCATAAGCGAACCGATTGGGTTGAACGACTGAGCTAGGTTAAGACGACGAGTTGAAGTCTCGACGCTACCCATAGATAGGATGTATGGGTTAGATGTAGTCTCCAAAAATGCCAATCCGAAAGTTAGGATGTATAGCGATAGAAGGAAGAACTCAAAGATTTGGAATTGCGCAGCAGGCCAGAATAGAAGTGCTCCAGTAGCATAGAGACCTAGACCTAGAAGGATACCACTTTTGTAGCTATATTTTTGGATGAAGAGAGCTGCTGGGATAGCCATTGTTGCATATCCACCATAGAACGCGAACTGGATAAGCGCAGCTTTGGCGTTTGAGATCTCCATCACATTTCTAAATGCAGCCACCATTGGGTTTGTGATGTCGTTAGCAAAGCCCCATAGCGCGAATAGCGAAGTGATTAGGATAAATGGGATGAGCATCTCTTTTGAGACCACACGATCCGCAACTGTTTTTGTCTGTTTTGTTTCTGTTGCCATAATATTGGTTAATATTGGTTAGTTATAAGTAATACAAAGGTATCAATAAGGGGAGTTAATGTAGGGGGGTAAATTTATCGATATCTAGGGGGTAAATTATTTTGAGGAGTTTGTTCTATACATTGTAATATTTGCTATACACCCCGCTAAAGCCCTCTGTATTGGTTAATTGTTGAAAATATCCCCCTATATTAGATGTATATACCACTGTTTGGCATGTGGTGTTATTTGTATTTTTGTAAAAACAAACTAAACAAATAACCTAAAACAGACATTTTTATGAAAAGATTTATTTTCTCGCTACTTGCGCTTGTTATGTTAGCTAGCTGTGCAGAGCAACAGGAGGCTAAAAAATACGATGCTACATGGGAGTCACTAAAGCAGTACGAAGTTCCTGAGTGGTACAAAAACTGCAAATTCGGAATATACTTCCACTGGGGTCCATACTCAGTGCCAGCGCACAAAACTGAGTGGTACTCAATCTGGATGTACCGCGAGGGTCACCCAATCAACGAATACCACAAAGAGACCTACGGCACACTCGATAAGTTCGGTTACAAGGACTTCATTCCTATGTTCACCGCCGAGCACTTCGATGCCGATAAGTGGGCTAAGCTATTCAAGGACGCAGGTGCTCAGTTTGCAGGTCCAGTTGCGGAGCATGCCGACGGTTTTGCGATGTGGGATAGCGAGATCACCGAGTGGAACGCCGCTAAGATGGGTCCAAAGCGTGACGTTGTTAAGGAGATGCAGGACGCTGTTAAGAAGCAGGGCATGAAGTATATCCTCACCTACCACCGCCACTGGTTGTATGCTTGGTACCCAACATACGACAAGAGCGTCGATGCGGGCGATCCTCAGTACGCAGGTCTTTACGGTCCTTACGCACCTAAAGGCTCATTTATCATGGGTGAGCGCGGTAAGAACCCATCGGTAATGGCAGACGAGGAGTTCAATAAGGAGTGGTTGGCACGCCTTGAGGAGCTATTTACTAAGTATGATCCAGATATCATCTGGTTCGATAATAAGATGAATATCATCGAGGAGAAGTATCGTCTACAATTCCTAGCTGATTACTATAATAAAGGTCTCGAGAGAGGCAAGGATGTTGTTTGTACCTATAAATTCGAGGATCTTGAGGTTGGTACAGCAGTTCTTGACCTTGAGCGTGCTCGTATGTCTGAGAAGAAGGACTTCACATGGCTAACCGACGACTCAGTGGATTGGAAGGCTTGGTGTAACATCTCTGACCCAGAGTACAAATCAACAAATCGTCTTATCGACTTCTTGGTTGACGTAGTGAGTAAGAACGGCGCCGTACTTCTTAACGTAACACCAACAGCGCAGGGTGTGATCCCAGCCGATGTTGAGCAGCGCCTTCTTGAGATGGGCGAGTGGTTCAAGGTCAATGGCGAGGCTATCTACGACACTCGTCCATGGAAGATCTATGGTGAGGGTCCACAAGAGATCGTCGAGGGTCACCTTAGTGAGCGCAAGAACGCTGAGGCTGTAGCTCAAGATATCCGCTTCACTGTTAAGGGCGATCAACTATACGCGATTGCTATGGATAAGCCAGCTAATGGTAAGATATGTATTCGCGCCCTTGCAACGACTGAGACTCTATACGAGAAGCCTATAACTAGCGTTAAGATGCTTGGTTCGGCTGCTCAGATTGAGTGGAAGCAGACAGATAAGGGTCTTGAGATCACATTCCCTTCTGAGCTACCTTGCGACCACGCATTCTCGTTTGCAATCAACTAAATGTAAATTTGAGATACTGAATCAGATTTATTCTGTCCGATAAAACCGAGGAGCACCCCGCCGCTGCCCGCGCAGGGCAGTTGTATAGGAGGTAGGGGGAGGCGAAAGCTCCACGAAAGTTGCCAATCCCGCCCCGCGCAGCCTTATGTAATTTAAAAATACAAAAATCTAATAAAATGAAGAGAGTAGTAAATTGTTTTGTAGGTATCATGGCTATTGGTTTAGCTGTCTCTTGTTCGTCGCAGGCGGCTGACACGGCTAAGTCATACCCTTTCGTGATGCCAGCTACGAAGCCAGCTATGAAGATGAGTCCTTCAATGGAGAAGGTCTACGATGTATACGGAGCGCCCACGCCTCAGAAAAATGAGCTGTACACGAACTTTAAGTTCTCCATGCTCGAGGGTCTGGACTACCACGACCACGACGGTACTGTTACGCGCCGCGACCCAACACGCGTAGTGAAGGCTAATGGTAAGTACTATATGTGGTACACCTACCGCAATACCCCAACCACCTTTATGGGGGCGGACAAGGCTAACGACACTATCCCGTCGTCTGACTGGGATCTTTGCGATATCGCCTACGCAACAAGTCGTGACGGCTTCACTTGGGAGGAGCAGGGTGTCGCTGTGCCACGTCCACCCAAGCCCAATATCGGTCATAGATCGGTTAGTACACCCGACGTCTTGATCTGGAAAGGTAAGTACTACCTTTACTATCAAGCGTTTAGTGTGATGAGCGGTAAGCGTGGTGACGACTGCCCCGTGGCGGTCTCTGTTGCTGACTCGCCCGATGGACCATGGACTCCATACAATAAGATCGTCGTGGATAACGGTGGCGAGGGCGCATGGGATCAATACTCGATCCACGACCCACAGCCTATTGTGTATAGGGGTAAGATCTACCTCTACTTCAAGTCTGATTACCAGGACGAGGATGGTGGGCTAATCCGCTCTACGGGACTCGCTATCAGCGATAACCCTTACGGACCATTTGTTAAGTGCCCAACCAACCCCGTGATGAGTTCAGGTCACGAGACCCAGATGTTTCGCTTCAAGGAGGGTATCGCGGCAATCCTTGCCAAGGATGGACACGAAGCTAACACTATCCAGTACTCACCTGATGGCGTGAACTTCTCGCTTGCTAGCATCTGCAACCACCTACCTACTGCGGCGGGTATCTATGACCCTGACGCCTTCACCGATACGCCCTATGCACGCGGTATATCGTGGGGTATCTCGCACATCTGCCAGTGGGGACCTAACCGCCGTACGTTTTTGTTGCGCTTCGATTGCGACCTAAGCCTCGATGTTGATGATCCTCAGATGAAGAAGAATATCGGCGAGAACTACAATCTCAAAGAGGTGCTTAATAGATCCCTTACACCAAAGCAACGCGAGCGAATCATGAAGGAGTCGACTATTGTTGAGTAGATGTTAAGTGTTTAATGTTAAGTGTTTAATGTTTAATGATTAGTTTCTTAACACTAAACACTAAACACTCAACGCTCAACACGGCTTTGGTTTTAAACACTTGGGTGTTTATAAAATGAAAAGTGTTAGATAGTTATCCAAATTTATTTGAGATAATTATCTAACACTTTTTATTGTAGAACGCAGTTCTTAAACCATACCGCAAAACAAAAAGTTAAGCTCCGCGGGGAGCACCCCGCTCGCTGTCCGCGCAGGACAGTAAGAGGCAATAAACTGCAAGGCTCCCCGCGGAGCTAACGGATTGAAGTCTTACAAAATACTCACAATAGTGAGTATAAGATTTGTAAGTAGTGCTGTGGCAAGTCCCATTAGAGCGATAGCCAGTGCGCCTAGTGCCCCTTCGACCGCCCCCATCTCCATCGCCTTGGCTGTGCCCACAGCGTGTGCCGCAGCGCCAATAGCGAGTCCGCGCGCCACGGGGTCGGTGACGCGTGCTGCACGAAGCACAAAAGGGGCGACTACCGAGCCATAGATACCTGTAAAGACAACCATCACAATAGTGAGTGGACCCAGCCCCTCAACACTGCGCGAGACCTCCAGCGCGATGGGTATAGTGACCGACTTAGGGAGCATCGACGCCTCGACAACAAGATCCACCCCAAAGAGTCGAGCCACAACAATAACGCTTACGATGCTCACCACGCACCCCGCAAAGATAGATATTAGTATCGAGATTAGGTGCTGGCGCAGATGTTCAATCTGACGATATAGCGCCCACCCGAGGGTGACCACCGTTGGCGCGAGCATGAAGTTAAGCACCTTAGTGGCTGCGCTATACTGCTCCACCGAACAACCAATTATCTTTATTAGCGAGATAACAAGCAGAGCCGAGACAATAATCGGGCTTAGCAGCGCCACAGGGTAGCGCGCATAGAGCCACCGCGCGGCGAAGTAGACCGCCACAGTGAAGCCCAGCAGAAAGATATTCATTGCACTTACCATCGCCTACCTAATCTCTGTTGAAGTCGCCCCACGACAACCATCACGATAACCGTTGTGATAGCGACACACGCGATGATAGCGAGCAGGTTGTCGCCCACAATATTCAACATCGCCACAACCCCCACAGACGAGGGGATAAAGAAAAGAATCATATAGCGCGTAATAAGGCGCGCCACATCGGCTATCCACCGCTCCTTGACAACGCCAAAGAGCAGCGCCAGAAAGAGGAGTACCATGCCCGTGATCGCGGCAGGACACACCCCACCTGAGAGCATATTAATCAATATCCCCGCCCCATAAAAGGCGAGGATAATTGCAAACTGCCCCGTGAGGCGTAATATCTTTAGTGCGATGCTTTTCATTAGTAGCTTCTTGCAAAGAGCACTCTTTTGTTGGATGGTTTACCCGAGAAGATACACACACCCTGCTCCTCCTTAGCGTCGACAGGGATACAGCGTATCGTCGCCTTTGTAGCCTCCTTGATCGCCACCTCTGTCTCAGGGGTGCCGTCCCAGTGAGCTGACAAGAAGCCGCCCTTCTCGTTGAGCACCTTCTCGAACTCCTCCCAGCTATTAACCTCGGTGATCATCGAGTTGCGGTAGTTGAGCGACTTAGTGAAGATACTCTCTTGGATCTCATCCATCAGAGCGACAAGGCGCTCGGTGAGTCCCTCCTGCGATACATTCTCCTTGGTGAGAGTATCACGACGTGCAAGTTCGATAGTTCCGTTCTGGAGGTCACGAGGACCGAGCGCTAGGCGCACAGGCACTCCCTTAAGCTCCCACTCTGCGAACTTGAAGCCCGAACGGATATTGTCGCGATCATCAATCTTAACGCTTAGACCCGCCGCGCGTAGAGGTGCTGCGATAGCCTCCATCTTCTCGCGCATAAGCTCCAACTGCTCGGCACCCTTATAGATAGGCACCATCACGATATGTATAGGAGCAAGCTTTGGAGGCAACACAAGACCGTTGTTATCCGAGTGAGCCATGATAAGCGCACCCATCAGGCGAGTCGAAACGCCCCACGAAGTAGCCCATACATACTCCTGCTTACCCTCGCGGTTGGTGAACTGCACATCGAAAGCCTTAGCGAAGTTCTGCGCCAAGAAGTGTGAAGTACCGCTCTGAAGAGCCTTGCCATCCTGCATCAGAGCCTCAATGGTTAGAGTATCCTCAGCTCCTGCGAAGCGCTCGTTTGGTGACTTGTGACCAACGATCACGGGCACCGCCATCCACTCCTGAGCAAACTTCTCGTAGACGTGAATCATCTTGTGAGTCTCCTCGATAGCCTCCTCGCGTGTAGCGTGAGCGGTGTGACCCTCCTGCCACAAGAACTCGGCAGTACGGAGGAATAGACGCGTACGCATCTCCCACCTCACGACATTCGCCCACTGGTTGCAGAGGATCGGTAGGTCGCGGTATGATTGGATCCAGCCCTTGTAGGTGTTCCATATAATAGTCTCAGAGGTTGGGCGCACGATAAGCTCCTCTTCGAGTTTAGCATCGGGGTCGACAACAACACCATTGCCGTTAGGGTCGTTCTTAAGGCGGTAGTGAGTAACAACTGCACACTCCTTAGCAAAACCCTCGACGTGAGACGCCTCCTTCGAGAAGAACGACTTAGGGATAAAGAGCGGGAAGTAGGCATTCTCGTGCCCTGTCTGCTTAAACATATCGTCAAGCGCGCGCTGCATCTTCTCCCAGATTGCGTAGCCGTAGGGCTTAATCACCATACATCCGCGCACTGCCGAGTTCTCAGCAAGCCCCGCCTTGATTACCAATTCGTTATACCACTGTGAGTAGTTATCCTCAACCTTCGTTAGATCCTTTAGCTCCTTTGCCATATATTGTATTGTTATAAACGTTACTATTCAAAGCGCAAAAGTAACAATTTTTATTGGGATTGCGGAATTTTGAAAAAAAATTCACCTCTCAATTTAACTTTTTCCCTAAATTGCACTCTAAAAGAGTACAACGTAGAACAAACGACATGACCACTGAAAATGAAGAGAAGATATTTGAGCTGATAGCCAACGGAAATGGTATCGAGGAGGGATTCAGCCTCCTTATGCAGCTCTACAAACGTCCGCTCTACTGGCATATACGTCGCCTTGTCGTTTGTCACGAAGATGTGGAGGATGTAATGCAGGAGGCTTTTATCAATATCTTTCGACATATCGACAAGTTCAAACGCGAATCATCGCTCAAGACGTGGATATATCGAATAGCAACAAACCAAGCACTCACACACTGCGCAAAGCGAGAGCTGAGCACCGAGTCGTACAACGAGAAGAGCCGTCTGGTGGAGCTATTTAGGGCGGAGGCGGAGGTTGACCACCAAACAACCGAGGCGCTGCTTCAAGCGGCGATACTCTCGCTGCCCGAGAAACAGAGGGTGACCTTTAACCTACGCTACTACGACGAGATGAGCTACGACGAGATCGCCGCGGTGACTCAGAGTAGCGTAACAACGCTAAAGACAAACTACCACTACGCACAGAGTAGGATTAAAGAGTATATAACAAAAAAAATGGAGGCGTAAAGATGAAAGATTTTAATTTTGAGAGCATCACACGTAAGATGCCATACAAGGAGCCATCTGAGGAGTACTTCAACAACCTAGAGCACAACATTCTCCACGAAGTGAAAGAGCTACAACTACCAAAGAGACGCAGCGCCAAAATGCACTATATATTTATGGTGAGCGCCGTAGCGGCATCGCTACTCATAGGTGTATTTATACTCTTCGACAATAGACTCAACACCCCCAGCTGCGCCATTGAGAGCCTCGTAAGTCATGACCTCGACGAGAGCATAGACCTCTACTTAGAGCACCTCAGCGACTCCGATATTCAAGCCCTCGCCGCAGAGACAGCAGATCAAGATATATTTTATTCAATATTACCATAAAAAATTAAATCATGAAAAAATTAAAATTAATCTTCGTAGCGGCACTCATGCTCGCCTCTACCATCGCACTTCAGGCTCAACCACGCCAACAACAAAGAGTATCTAAGGAGGACTTCCCAAAGTTCCAACTACAGATGCTAATCAGACAGCTTCTTATCGAGGAGCCTAAGCGAGAGGCTTTCTCTAAGATCTACATGGAGTACTCTAAAGAGCTAGAGGCACTTAGAGCACCCCGCAAAGAGCAACCAAAGGGCGAGGTGGTAGCACCTAGCGATGCCGAGATCGAGAAGCAGATCCTTGCATCTTTCGAGGCAGCCGAGAAATCAACAGCTCTCAAAAAGAAATACTACACTAAATTCAAAGAGGTGTTGACTCCTCAACAGATATTAAAGATGTATAAGGTCGAGAGAACCGCACACGATCGCATCATGTCTAAATCAAGAAGTGGCGACGCCCCTCGAGGTAAAGGTCGTCCTCAAGGAGAGCAACCACAACAAGAACGCGAATAGTAATTAGGGTTGTTTTAACAAGGCTTGGGAATATAATTATGTTCGTACTCCTCCTGCAATTTGCAGGAGGATTTTTTTTTAGCTTTAACTTTTAACCTGAGTTTTGGATAAGGGAAATTTATTGTTTACCTGTTAGTTTTAACAATTTCCCATATCCAAAACTCACGTTTTTAGCTCCCCGCAGAGCTAACTTTTTGTTTTGCGGTATGGTTTAAGAACTTCGATACAAAATTTAAACAGTTTCTTAATTTCAAAAAAAAATGTTACATTTGCACAATTAAATCTTATAGATGGTTATCGTATGAAAATCACAGTTATCGGTGGCGGAAACATGGGCGGAGCCATCGCCGCAGGAGCTATCAAAGCAGATATAGTAAAGGCTGGGGATGTAACAATCTCGCACCTTGAACCTAAGTGTCACCCACTCTTTGGTGAGTGGCTCGATAAGATCGTTATTGAGGATGATAACGCAAAGTCAGTGGAGGGTGCCGACCTTGTTATTGTGGCGGTTAAGCCATGGATGATGAGCGAGGTGCTGGGCGAGATCGCCCCACGCATCGACCGCAAGCGCCAGGCGTTGGTGTCTATCGCTGCGGGTGTTGACTTCGAGGCGCTCTCTCTTATGATGAAGTGCGAGGAGTTAGGCGAGATGGGAATGTACCGCATTATCCCTAACACTGCTATCGCGATTGCTCAAAGTACAAGCTTCATCTGCAAGAGTGGCACTACTGAGGCTCAGGATGCTCAGTTGCTCCAGATCTTCGATGCTTTGGGTGCTAGCTTCGTTATCACGGAGGCGCAGATGACACCTCTAACATCCCTGTCATCGTGCGGTATCGCCTTTGCTTACAAATATATAGACGCCTCTATCGAGGGTGGCGTTGAGGTAGGTATAGATCAGGATCTAGCGCGCCGCGTGGTGTTGCAGACTGTGCGTGGTGCTCTCATGATGTTGGAGACTAACGGCACGATGCCTCAAACCGAGATCGACAAGGTGACAACCAAGGGCGGCATCACACTCAAGGGTCTTGAGGCTATGGCACGCGAGGGTTTCACAAATGCCGTAAAGGTGGGCGTTAAGGAGAGTCGATAAAGTGGGGCAATTTACAATAGATAAAGAGGTCAAGAGAGTTGTTGTTAAGATCGGCAGCAATGTCCTCACACGCCCCGATGGTACGCTCGACACGGAGCGCATGGCATCGCTAACCGCACAAGTGGCGGGTCTGCATAAGCGAGGCATTGAGGTTATCGTGGTCTCGTCGGGCGCCGTAGCTTCGGGGCGCGAGGTGATCAAACCCAAGAGTAAGAGACTCTCGTCGGTGGCGGCGCGACAGTTGTTTTCGGCTGTGGGGCAGGCTAAGTTGATAAATATATACTACAACCTCTTTGCTGAGTACGGTATCGTGTGTGGTCAGGTGCTCACAACCAAGGAGTCGCTCTCTACGCGCGGGCACTACCTCAACCAGCGCAACTGCATGAGGGTGATGCTCGATAATGGCGTGGTGCCGATCATCAACGAGAACGACACGATATCGGTCACAGAGCTTATGTTCACTGACAACGACGAACTCTCGGGCATGGTCGCGACGATGATGGATGCCGATGCACTTATCATACTAAGCAATATCGACGGTATCTACAACGGTGATCCTAGCGACCCATCGTCGGAGGTTATACGTAGCGTCGAGACGGGGGTGGATAACCTCAGTAAATATATCTCTACTACGCGCTCGTCGTTTGGTCGAGGCGGTATGCTCACTAAGTGCCGTATCGCGCTGAAGGTTGCCGACGAGGGCGTTGATGTCATTATCGCCAATGGTAAGCGCGACAATATCCTCACTAACCTTGTGATGGGCGAGGATGTTATATGCACACGCTTCTTAACGGCGCAGAAGCATATCTCGAAACTCAAGAAGTGGATCGCCCACTCGGATGGTTTCTCGAAGGGGTGTCTCCACATCAACGAGGGCGCCTACGAGGCTCTTATGCAGCCTAATGCTACGAGTTTGTTGCTTGTAGGAGTGAGCCGTATCGAGGGTACTTTTGTCAAGGATGATATTGTTACTATTGTATCGCCTAACGGCGATAACATTGGTGTTGGACGCGTAGGGATGGGTAGCGAGGCTGCCCAGAAACTCATAGGGGTGAAAGGTCAACGACCTCTCGTCCACTACGATTATATGTATATGGAGTAAATGTTATTCTTTGTATTGCAGTTGTTTAGCGTTTAGTGTTGAATGTTTAGTTAATAGATATTTATCCTAAACTATCAACTAAAAACTAAGAACAAAAAAAATATAGCAATGAACTTAAAACCACTTTTTGAGGGAGCTGTTGAGGCTTCGCGCTCGCTAGCCCTTCTTTCGCAACAGAGTATTGACGCGCTGCTTATCGAGCTAGCTACTGAGGCTGAGGCACAGGTGGAGCGTATTTTGGAGGCTAACGCCAAGGATTTAGCCAAGATGGAGCGCACCTCGCCACTCTACGACCGACTGCTGTTGACGTGTGAGCGCGTGGAGGGCATAGCTTCAGATATGCGCAATGTAGCGACTCTCAAATCGCCTGTGGGTGAGCTGTTGATGACCAATGAGCGCCCCAACGGAATGGTTATCAACAAGGTGAGAGTTCCCTTTGGGGTTATCGGTGTGATCTATGAGGCGCGCCCCAATGTAAGCTTTGATGTCTTTGCGCTATGCTTCAAGACCGCCAACGCTTGTGTTCTTAAGGGTGGTAGCGATGCTCACAACTCGAACTCTGTGATTGTGGAGATCATCCGCGAGGTATTGAACCGAAATGGTATCGACCAGCGCGCGGTGACGCTGCTCCCTGCCGAGCGTGAGGCTACCGCCGAGCTTCTTGCTGCAGAGGGTTATGTGGATCTGTTGATCCCCCGCGGAAGCTCGTCGCTCATCAACTACGTGCGCCATAACGCCTCGATTCCAGTGATCGAGACGGGAGCAGGTATCTGCCACACTTATGTCGATAAGGATGCCGATATCGCTAAGGCGTGCGCTATTGTTCTCAACGCAAAGACGCGTCGCGTGAGTGTCTGTAATGCGCTAGACTGCATGGTGATACATGCCCAGAGACTTATCGACATAGGCGAGATCTGCGCGCCACTGGCCGAGAAAAATGTTGTTATATATGCCGACCTTAAGTCCTACGCGGTGCTTCATGGCTCGTACCCCGAAGAGCTGCTCTTCGCGGCCGACGAGGATAGCTTTGGTACCGAGTTCTTGGACTACAAGATGTCGATACGTACCGTGGAGACAATCGAGGAGGCGACAACACATATTCTTAAGTACTCATCGCGCCACAGCGAGGCTATAGTGAGTGAGGATCAAGCGGCCGCAGATTACTTCTTGAAGGTTGTCGATGCTGCGTGCCTCTACCACAACGTCTCAACAGCCTTCACCGATGGCGCACAGTTCGGCTTTGGTGCCGAGATAGGTATCAGCACCCAGAAGCTCCACGCGCGCGGACCAATGGCACTGCCCGAACTCACAAGCTATAAGTATATCATTAGCGGCAACGGACAGACACGTTCTTAAATAAATGTTAAGTGTTTAATGTTAAGTGATTAGTGTTTAGTTCCACAACATTTAACGCTTAACATTAAACACTAAACATTAATTGCTCCCCGCCCGTCGGTGTGAGACAGCAAGAAGCTGTGCAAAAAAGGAGTAGGGATATGGAAAAAATTAAATTAAATGTCCTAAAATTTGGTATTTTCAAGAAACTTCAATACATTTGCCGCGGGTGTGTGAAATATACCTTATTATATATTTAAGAAAGATGGATTTTGGACTGAATATTATTGACATTATCGGTATCGTCGTGGTCAAAGGAGTTGACCGTGAGGGGAGATAAGTTATCACAGTATATTAAATAATAATAACAGACAACGGCTCTCACTCAATGTAGTGGGAGTCGTTTTGCGATATAAGGGAGTTTTTTTTATCCCATAAGTTTATAGAATCAAGGCGCGCGGGCGCCTACAAGAAAAAAAGAGATGAAGAATAGACTTAAAAGTAACGTTTCCGTTTCGGGTCGACTAATGGCGGGTGCACGCAGCCTATGGCGCGCTAATGGAATGAAGGAGGAGCATTTCGGTAAGCCAATTATTGGTATTGTTAACTCTTTTACACAAACCGTACCAGGTCATACTCACCTGCACGAGATAGGTCAATATGTAAAGTCTCTAGTTGAGGAGCAGGGTTGTTTCGCTTGTGAGTTCAACACTATAGCCATCGACGATGGTATCGCTATGGGTCACAGCGGTATGCTCTACTCGCTCCCTTCGCGCGATATCATAGCCGACAGCGTGGAGTATATGGCGGGTGCGCACTGCTTAGATGCGTTGATCTGCATCAGCAACTGCGACAAGATCACTCCAGGAATGATGATGGCTACGATGCGCCTTAACGTACCTACGATCTTCGTATCGGGAGGTCCTATGGAGGCTGGTCGCGATGGTGATCGTAAGCTCGACCTTATCGACGCTATGATCGATAGCGCCAACCCTGAGAAGAGCGACGAGGAGATCGAGCGCATTGAGCGCAGCGCATGTCCTACATGTGGATCGTGCTCGGGTATGTTTACCGCCAACTCGATGAACTGCCTTGCTGAGGCGTTGGGTATGGCGTTTACGGGTAATGGTACTGTTGTGGCGACGCACGCTAACCGTAAGGTTCTATTCGAGAGCGCTGCGAAGCGTATTGTCGAGATGGCTAACGCCTACTACATGGATGGCGATGATAGCGTCCTACCACGCAACATAGCAACTAAGGAGGCGTTCCACAACGCCATGACTCTCGATATCGCGATGGGTGGCTCGTCAAACACTGTGCTTCACCTCCTCGCTATTGCAGCGGAGGCAGAAGTGGAGTTCTCAATGAGCGACGTTGACGCTATCTCGCGTACAACGCCAGTTGTTTGTAAGGTCGCGCCAGCCAACAGCATACATATCGAGGATGTACATCGCGCAGGTGGTGTTATAGGTATCCTCGCGGAGCTATACAAGGCGGGGCTATTCAATGGCGACTGCCACAATATCACAGGTAAGAGCTTCAAGGAGTTGTTCGCGACCCTTGCCGACTACTCTGTGGAGTCTACAAATAAGTTCTTCCGCACAGCGCCAGGAGGTAAGTTTAACTTGGTGCTCGGCTCTCAAGATAACTACTACAAGGAGATGGATACCGACCGCGTGGGAGGTGCTATCCGCTCGGTGGAGAGTGCTTACAGTCAGGATGGTGGTCTAGCCGTTCTCTTTGGAAATATTGCTCGCAAGGGTTGTATCGTTAAGACCGCAGGTGTTGCCGCAGAGCAGTTGACATTTGATGGTGTAGCGCGTGTCTTTGAGTCGCAGGATGATGCTATGAAGGGCATCTTGGGCGGCAAGGTTAAGGCGGGCGATGTTGTTATCATCACCTACGAGGGACCCGCTGGAGGCCCTGGTATGCAGGAGATGTTGTACCCGACTTCGTACCTTAAGTCAATGCAGCTCGGTAAGCTCTGCGCGCTAGTTACTGATGGTCGTTTCTCTGGAGGTACCTCTGGACTCTCTATCGGTCACGTCTCACCTGAGGCGGCATCGGGGGGCGAGATAGCTATTGTTCGCGACAACGACCCAATTTATATTGATATACCAAACCGTTCTATTAACCTTAAGATCTCGGACGAGGAGATCGCGGAGCGTATGGCGGCACTAGGTGGAGTCTTTAAGCCTCAATCGCGTGATCGCGTAGTGCCTAAATCTCTTCAGTTCTACGCACGCAACGTGTCGTCGGCTGATTTGGGAGCTATCCGTATTTTAAAAGATTAAGAAATGGCGCAAGATAATATGATTACAGGTACGCGAGTACTTCTAAACTCTCTAATTGAGAGCGGCGTGGATACCATCTTTGGATATCCAGGAGGGCAGATCATGCCTTTCTATGACGCTCTATATGACTACTCAGATAAGATCCGCCACATCCTTGTGCGCCACGAGCAGGCAGCCGTACACGCTGCGCAGGGCTATGCGCGTGCAACGGGACGCGTGGGTGTTTGTGTGGTTACTTCGGGTCCAGGAGCGACGAACACCGTGACAGGTATCGCCGACGCTATGTTGGACTCAACCCCAATAGTTGTGATTACGGGTCAGGTGCCTTCACCTATGTTGGGTGTTGACTCGTTCCAAGAGATCAATATCGTGGGTGTCACACAGCCAATCACCAAATGGAACGCCCTAGTGCGCAAGAGCGAGGATATAGCAAAAGCTATCAGCACCGCTCTCTACATTGCGCAGAGTGGTCGTCCAGGTCCTGTGCTTGTGGATATCACCAAGGATGCTCAGATAGGTCTAGCCGAGTGGGATGGTTACAAACCATGCTCACCAATTAGAAGCTACACCCCCGTACCTGTGCCCAACTCAATTAAGATAGCTAAGGCGGCGGCTTTGATCGACAAGGCTAAGAAGCCAATGGTGCTATTTGGTCAAGGTGTTGCATTGTCGGGTGCGTCGGAGATCTTTAAGACGTTCCTTGATAAGAGCGGCATCCCCGCAGCGGCAACTCTACTGGGTCTCTCGGCTCTTGATGTTGCGGATCCTCACTACATCGGTATGATCGGTATGCACGGCAACTACGCCCCTAACATCACCAACGAAGACATCCTCGC
>JBCQVD010000131.1:0-3975 GCA_047173405.1 Rikenellaceae bacterium | reverse complement strand
CATGTGGAGCTGCGTTGTTCTTACCTGTGATAAATGGCATCAAATCTACACCATCAAGAGGGTTCTTGTTCTTCGAAACGTCGAATCCCGCAGCTGTTGCAACTGTAGGGAAGATATCAAGAGCTGAGATAGTCTTATTGTAAGTCGAACCTGCTTGGATTTTGCCCTTCCAGTAGATAGCAAAAGGAGTGTGTATACCACCATCAAACATATTACCCTTAAATGCACGACGTGGAGTGTTCAGTGCTTGACGTTGCGCAACTCCACCGTTATCGCTAAGGAAGATAATCATTGTATTATCGTCGATATTATGCTTCTCTAGGCTCTCCCAGATGCGACCAATACCGTCATCAACAGCTAGCATCATTGCAGCATATACCGAACGCTCTGCATTGTAGATATGCTTTGTGCGATCAAGATACTTCTGAGGTGCTTGAAGTGGTGTGTGTGGCGCATTGTAAGCTAAATATATAAAGAATGGATCGTCTGTCTTTACACTCTTGTCGATAAAATCTAGAGTTTTATCAGTGAAATCATCAGTCAAATATGTTGTCTCATGATTCTCGAGAGGGCGACCATCCTCTTGAATAAATCCAGATTTGTCATCCTTTTTTTCACCCCAAAAGCTATAACTGCCACCCGCAAAGCCATAGAAGTAGTCAAATCCTCGCTGATTTGGCCACAAATCAGGGTGGTCGCCAAGATGCCACTTGCCGATAGCTGCGGTGTTGTACCCCTGCTCCTTCATTACATCTGATAGCAATGACTCTGAAAGAAGAACGCCTTGTTGAAGATCGTAAGCCTCAGTTCCCCCCTCTATATTTCCCTCTGCACCAAAGCGCTGTTGGTAGCGACCAGTCATAAGTCCGCAACGCGAAGGTCCTGAGTATGGAGCAGAGATATAAGCATCACTAAAGCTCATACCCTCATTGGCAATACGGTCAATGTTTGGGGTGTGGTAATCTCGGCATCCAGAAAATCCAACATCTGTAGACCCTAGGTCATCGAGAAGAACAACGATAACGTTAGGGCGTCCCTTGTCCACCGTCTCACTTGCTTGTTGGCTACATCCAACCCCTGCAAGAGCGACAGCAGCTATAGCAGTAGTTGATTGCAATACACTAAATTGGTTTTTTAGTTCCATAAATTTATAAGTTAAAGATTAGTATTAGAAACTGTTTAAATTTTATATCGAAGTTATTTATGAGCTATTTTGTATTAGTTTTTGCACCTCAAATGAGGCGAATAGTGGTTCTATTTAACGATTTTGAGGTGTAAAAAATGGTGTAAAAGAGACAAAAAGAACGAAAATATAAAACTTAAACAGTTTCTTATATTTTCGGTATTATCGAAGATGGCATATCGAGTTTTTTGTCATCACTTCCAACAGCAAACGAACTGATATTGTAATCATTCTTTACGCCCCAATTACACTCTAAACGGTTATCTCCTAATACAATGTTTCCTAGTTTCTTGCGTAACCATTGTGCTAGCTCTGTATACTCCTTATCGTAGGCAACATTATTACGTTCAAGAGGATCTACTCTCAAGTCAAACAGAGCCATGTCAGCCTCCTCGGGAGTGCACTCCAATGCCCATTTAATATCCGCATTTGGACGCGTCTCTACTTTTTGCTTCATCTTCCATGGGATAGGCTTACGGTTACGCATTGAAAATGCAAAATCCTTGGCGCGCAAGTAGGCTCTATTACCGCCCGAAACGCTTGTTTCACCCAACACATAGTCGCGTGGTTGAATCGCGCCGTTGGCAGTCTTAACAAGGTCTCGACCATCAAGATAGTCAAACTCGGGTTTTGATACATCCTCACCCGCTGCGGTTATAAATGTAGGTGCGAAATCCACATACTCCACAAAATCGTTCACTACTTTGCCCGCTGGGAATAGACTCTTATCCGAAGATATTGCGATCACAGCCGTTTGGTTACTTTTAATGTAGTTCGAAGCTTTACACGTAACACCCTGTTCACCAAGATGCCAGCCGTGGTCACCACAAGCGATAACGATAATATATGGCTCATCGCACTCTTTGCAGTAGCTCTTAAATTTATCAACAGCCTCACCGATTAGCTTATCTCCCATAGCACAAAAAGCATAGTAGTCGCGAATAAACTGCTCCTTTTGCTCATCTGTAAGTGATGTAATATCGTTAATTCGTCGCCAGCCAGCCAACTGCTTAGGCATCTTAAGCTCCTCCTCTTTGTCAAATTCAGGAATATTATACTTACGATTAAGGAACTTATCACGATACTCCTTCGATGGCATCACGGCAGTGTGAGGGAAGTGGAATCCTAGCTGTATAAATTGAGGTTGCCCACTCTTAGGACCCTCAATTTTACGACCATTAAGGATGTTGTAGCTCTTATCTGTATTTGAGATATAACTCATAAACTCGTGTGCAATACGACCATCGAGAGTTAACTCTGTGGGCATAGGACTCTCGCCACTAATAACAGCACCATAAGCATTGTTAGGCATCGTTATCACTTTATGTTTTTCGCGGAATTTAGCTGCTGTATCTTTATCCTCTTGTGTCAACTCGGCCCCTTTGCGCTCGAGATAGTATGATACAGATGATCCATCGGGGTAGTACCAAAACTCTTTTGTTCCATGTACTTCATCCTTGCCATAGACACTCATTTTACACCAATCGGTAATACCTTTACGCTCTAGGTCACTCTCCATTGAGACCTTCTCATTGTATATGGTAGGGTCGTCGACAAAACGTAGAGGCTCTTGATATTTAAATATGCGCACGCCCATCTTGCCAAAAAGTGTCGTCTTGTAACCCTGCTTTTGCATCACCTGAGGAAGTAGCGGACGAGCAAAATCGTTGGTGTTGTGAGTAAGCGAGAAGTCATAGATACCGTTGTGATGAGGGTATCGTCCCGTGTGCATTGAGGCTCTTGACGGCGCACTCACGGGGCTATTACAGAAAGAGTTTGTGAATAATACACCTTCACTTGCTAGTTTGTCAATGTTGGGTGATGATACATAGCCAAGTGCACTCTCGCTACTGCCGCGTGTGGCACGATTCCAACACTCAAGGGCGTCGGCTCGTTGATCATCTGTGATAATCCATAGGATGTTCGGTTTGGTTGCAGTTCCACATACGGCACTGAACGAAACACCTACGGATAGTAACGTAGGAATAAATTTTAGGTTCATAGTCTTTTTTGTTTTAGTCGTTACAAAGATAATAATTTAAAAACAAATATTATAATTTTCTCTCTGTAATTAACGGCTGATATTTCACAGCATACTTAAGAGTGTTAAATATCAGCTTCTTAGATAGTATATCGAAGGTTTACGTAAAAAAATAGTAAAAAAAGTGATCGAAAAATTTTGAACTTTAAATAAAATCATATACATTTGCATTCGCTTTTGGATCTCAGATAGTCGATTAGTTGAGTTATCAAAATTTAGAGATTCATTAAGTACGACGCCTAGGTAACTAGGTTGGTAAAGGAGGGATGGGTGAGTGGCTGAAACCACCAGTTTGCTAAACTGACGTACGGGTAACTGTACCGGGGGTTCGAATCCCCCTCTCTCCGCTGAGTAACTTTCAAAAAGTTGCAAAAAAGCGGCAAAAGAGCGTTAAATCAATGATTTACGCTCTTTTTTTGCGTTTATGCCTGTCATTCTTTTACGCCCGATTTGCACTTTTCTGTCACTTATTCGTTACAGATTCGTTACAGAAAATTTTTTGAGGCAAAATTGTAACGATTTTCAACGTAAAATCTTAATTGACAGAATACTGACAGAACTTGACAGTGATATGATAGCTCTATAATTATTGTTTAACCGTAACTTTGCCCTGCAAATCGTTACAGAAAAAAATTGTAACTACTCACGCCCCCTACAGCCCAGCGACAGCAAGCAAAGCCATAATCGGATCTTGACCGCACTTGCGAGCAGTCTGCACGATCGATTGGAGCGTCGCATATTGCTGCGCACC
>JBCQVD010000130.1:0-4073 GCA_047173405.1 Rikenellaceae bacterium | reverse complement strand
GGGGTACCCCCCGCGAGGTAGTGTGCCAAGAGGCGGTGTACCATCATGTCAGGGTAGCGCCGAATAGGTGACGTGAAGTGGGTGTAGTATGGGAATGCCAGACCGTAGTGTCCTATATTATCGGTTGTGTATACCGCTTTTGACATAGAGCGGATCGCCAACATTGACACCACATTCTCCTCTTTCGATCCTTTAATCTTCGTTAGGAGTTGGTTCATCTCGCGTGCGATAGCAACACCTTTATTCGCCTTGAAGTAGTGTCCAAAACGAAGTATGAAAGAGCGGAATACATCCAACTTTTCACTATCAGGTTTGTCGTGCACACGGAAGACCATCGTGCGAGGAACTTTACGAGTTGATGTAACACGTCGTGCGCAGAACTCCGCCACGCGACGGTTTGCAAGCAACATAAACTCCTCGATCATCTGGTTCGATTCGCCCATCTCTTTGGTAAAGACACCTATTGGTACACCTTTTTCATCGAGATCAAACTTCATCTCGGCACGCTCGAAGCCAATAGCTCCCTTTTTGAAGCGATCCTTACGAAGCGACTTAGCTAGGTTGTTAAGCGTGTTCACCTCCTCGGCATAATCGCCCTTGCCTGTGTCGATAACCTCTTGAGCCTCGGCATAGGTAAAGCGTCTATCCGAGTAGATCACGGTTCGACCAAACCACTCATCGACGATATCCAGCCCCTCGGTGATAGTAAACACCGCCGAGAAACAGAGGCTCTCCTCATTGGGTCGAAGCGAACATAGTTCGTTCGACAGACGCTCAGGGAGCATCGGTATTGTTCTATCGACAAGGTAGACCGAAGTGGCACGCGCTTGAGCCTCGGTGTCAATGGTGTCACCTGGACGAACATAGTGAGTTACATCGGCTATATGCACACCGATCTCCCACACTCCATCCTTAACCTTGCGAACTGACAACGCGTCATCAAAATCCTTAGCATCCGCAGGGTCAACGGTAAAGGTTGTTGTAGAGCGGAAATCTCGACGCTCAGCATAATCAGCCTCTGTAATACCCGCAGGTATATTCTCTGCCGCAGCCTCTACCGCGGGGTCAAAGTGGTAGGGTAGGTCATACTCCGCAAGGATCGCGTGCATCTCGGTGTTGTTGTCACCAACATCTCCTAAGACATCAACAATCTCACCCACTGGGCTTCGTGTTCCATCGACCCACTCCTTGATGCGGAATAGTACCTTCTTGCCACTCTCCAAATCTGGATATAGCTTCTTTGGTATAAAGATATCCACAGGCATAAAACGCGATGTGGGGCGTATAAATATTTGATGTTCGCTAACATCCGTGATACCTATATATCTCTTCTTGCTGCGCTCGACAATAGATACAATCTCACCCTCGGCACTTCGGCGACCTTTGGCTTGGCGAGATATTGTAAACTCTACCGTATCGTCATGCAGGGCGTTTAGTGAGGCGTATGAGCTAACATAAACATCGCCCTCTAGCTCGTCACATATAACAAAGATTCCCCCTTTGGTCATCATTACACGACCTGTGTAGTGAGGGCGCATTTTGGCAGAGAGCTGAAATTTACCGCGACTTGTTAAACGCACGTAGCCCTGAGCGATAAGATCCTCCACGAAGTTAAGCGTCTCGCGACGTCCGCTCTTATCGGCTCTACCCGAAGCGGCAGCCAACTGCTTGAGCGAAAATTTGTTATTCGGAAACTCTTGTAGCATATTGAGGATGAACGCTCCGCGATCATAATCCTTTTTTTGTCTTGATCTAGTCATTAGTTAATAGTTTTAATGCTACGGAACTCATCAGTTCAATAGCTACGTTAATAGCCTCTTCATTAGGTGAAAAAGTTGCAGTGTGGGGTGCTCCACACACGCCATCACTGCTCGCTACACCTACTCGATAAAAGAGCGATGGGTAGCGTGTTGTGTAGAATCCAAAATCCTCGGATGTGGTACGCAGAGGCAGTGATTCGACATTTAAAGATAACTCTTTTTGAGCGATCTCTCTAGCGGCTTGTACCAACTCGGGGGTATTAACCACGCACGGAAAGCCGTGGCTTATATCCACCTGAACCTCTACACCGTATTGATTCTCGATTTGGCGCGCCGACTCTGCGATAAACTCCTTTGTCGCTCGCCTCTCATCTTCGTCAAAGGTGCGCATTGTGCCCTCGAGGTATACACTCTGAGGTATCACGTTAGTCGCTCCCTCGGCAATAAAACGCCCAATGGAGAGCACTAAATCCTCTCTATTGACCGACAGCAGTTTAGTCAAAAAAGCGGCTGCCGCCTCGACTGGGTCTTTGAGCTTATGACGCATAGCTCCATGACCACCGACACCCACTACATTGAAGCGGATCTCGTCACTCGAAGCCATGTACTTACCCTCTCTAAAACCCACTGTGCCCACTGGTAGCTGACCCTCGACATGCTCTCCAACAACCGCTACAACATCATAGCCCTCGAAAGGCTCCTCCGCCAAAACATAAGAGGCACCGCCAGGGTTACGCTCCTCACCAGGTTGAAAAAGAGCGAATAGAGTGCCTTCAAAATCGGGATTAACGCACATCTTCTTTACAACACCAAAGAGTGTCGCGGCGTGAATATCGTGTCCACAGGCGTGCATTACCCCCTTCGTTTGTGAGCTATACTCTAGCCCCGTCTGCTCCTCAATAGGCAGTGCATCTATGTCGGCTCGCAGCACTACGGCTCGCTTCAGATCACCTCGACCCTCGATCTTGGCGAGGATGCCAGTCTTAGCTATCGGACGGTGTGAAACACCCAACTTAGTAAGCTCGGTGCTTATAAATTTTGCTGTCTCAAACTCCTCGAACGATAGCTCTGGGTTGCGGTGCAGGTGTCGTCTAAATTGTGTCGCGTCCATTACTCTATCTCTTTTTTTACTTTTACACTCTTCGACAATATAATACCACACGCAGATCCTTTAGGTGTGATATTATAATCATCATCTAACTTTATGTAGGTTGTCATCTCAACGCCCATAAGTGAAAATATATCACTTCGCAGTTGTGGGGAAGGTAGCTCCGATGAACCAACCTCAAACCTTGCGCCTTGGAAGTTGTGTAACAATATATCATTAGTACTTAGTGCTTTGACTTTCTCATAGCCCCACATTTGACGCCTTACAAAACTATGTATACGCTCCACAAAGGCGCCACACAGCACCGTTGCGATCTGCTCGTAGAGACCCTTTGTTTCAAGGTCTGTCTCCTCGCACAATTTATCGAGACCAACCCCCGCACTTAAAGCATAGCAACATATATAGTCACCCTTCGAGGCGACCATCGAAGCAACCTCTCGGTTTGCTAAGGGTAGCTTCACCTCGCGCCTTTTGGTTGTAGTGACGATGATGTCGTCCCCGCTCCTTTTAGCTCGCTCTATTGCAACGACACCTTGAAGTGTCAACTTGCGTCCTTTTTTTATCTCTTGAATAAGTGTGCGCGCGCTTTGCTCATCCTGAAAAGTTGACCAATCAATCAACTCTTCAGCATCATCAATATCGAAATCAGCAAAGACTAAGCGTCCTTTATGTTTTGGTTCTATTACCATATTTTATCTCTCAATTATCTCTATCTCAAATAGTTTATTCCAATTCTTTCCCGTAACAAAGAGCCTGTTGTTTGCCTCATCGTAGGCTATTCCATTTAGAACGTCGGTTTGTGGTGTTCGATCCTCCAGAGGAAGCAGCCCCGTGAGATCAATAACCCCCTCAACATACCCCGATAGTGGGTCGATAATTACAATCTGGTCGGTGGTGTAGATATTACTCCATAGCTTACCGTTGATCCACTCCAGTTCGTTTAGGTAGTTCACATCTTGACCGTTGAGGGTGACTCTGAAGGTGCGCTCAACGTCGAAACTCTTAGGGTCTCGAACCGCTATTTCAGAACTACCGTTACTCATATACAATTTATTGCCATCGGTTGTAAGCCCCCAGCCTTCGCCTTTGTATCTTTTGGTATCTATCGTCTTGCCGTTGGTTTTGGAGAAGATATAGGCTCTGCAGCTCTGCCATGTCAACATAAATATGGAGTCACCTAAGATCGTTATACCCTCGCCAAACTC
>JBCQVD010000129.1:0-4137 GCA_047173405.1 Rikenellaceae bacterium | reverse complement strand
GGAGGCGGGTTACGTAACCCTCCGTGCTCAGCTGCTTAGGAGTGGCAAAGAGGTGGCTAACGGTAGTGAGCAGATACTACTTCAAAATCGTCCAACATATAAAGAGGCTCTCTCTAAACTAAAGATCGAGGTGACGCAGTGGGATGAAGCAGCCAAGGCGATAACGGACGCAGGAGCTACGGTTGTTGAGAAGGGCGAAAAGGGCGATATAATACTTATTGGTAGCCTCGATATACCAGCGCTCATAGGGCATCAACACATGATTAACGCGTGGTGGCAGGTTAAGCCTTACCTGTCGCGTGTTCGTGAGGGGGCAACTCTTATTCTGCGCTTTGATAGCCACTGGGCTGATGTTCTTCGCCATACAGAAGTACTTAGTAAAGATATCACAGAGTGGGGTGGTAACCAAACAGGAGAGTGGGTTGGAAATGGCTGGGGTTATATCGACCACTACGTGGGCTATGAGTCGACGCTCAATCGTGGTACAATAGGCACTACCTCGTGGGAGGTTAGTGGTGACCCTGTGGGATTCTATCCATTCGAGAGTGAGCATAAGGTCACTGCGCACGGTCTCTATATGTGCCGTCCCTGGTTGTGTAAAGAACCAGCTATTGGTTATCGTCGTCGCGAGGTGCAGCCAACGCTAGCGGTGACGCTCGCCTCCATCGAGTATGGTAAGGGTAAGATTATCCTCAATCCATGCTACTGGGTAGATGAGGATAATGCCTTTGCGGATATGTTGTTCTATAACATTTTAACTAAATAATAGTGTTGTCCAATTAAATCCGAGGACTGCCTTCGGCGAGCGGGGTGCTCCCCGCGGAGCTAATGGCTTATGCGTATTATGATTAGAAACTTTGTTCTAATATTTTTATTTTCAAGTTATTATCGTAAATAAATTTGCATAATAACTTAAATCTCAAAATTTATTAAATGCCAAAAGCATTTAAACATAATACGAATAAAAATAAACTCTCAATATCGAATCTTTTTACAATTCGCTAACATTCAAATTAATTAAACAGTTTCTAATGATAACCAAATAGTAGACTAAATTATGAAAAATAGATATATCAAACTCTTTGCAGTTGTACTCCTTGTATTTGCAAACTTAGGAGCCTCGGCTCGAACTATTCACGTCTCAAAATCGGGATCTGATGCTAACCCTGGGTCGAAAGAGCTGCCTTATAAAACAATCTCGCAAGCTGCCTTTTATGCCATAGCTGGTGATAGTGTTATTATCCATTCGGGTACCTATCGCGAACGAGTATCACCCGCCAATGGAGGTATAAGTCAAGTGCACAGAATTACCTACGTCGCAGCACCTGGAGAGAGAGTCTACTTGAAGGGTTCGGAGCAGATTAGCGGGTGGAAAAAAGTGTCGGGCAATGTGTGGCGAGCGGATGTCCCAAACACTATCTTTGGAGATTTCAATCCATTTAATATCAATATATTTGGTGATTGGCTTACTAATGGAGCAGACCTACACCTAGGAGCTGTATATCTCGATGGTCGCGCCCTTGGTGAAACCCCTAAGATAGAGGATTACAAGGAGCTGAAGCCCAATATGTGGCACGCCGAGTTTACGGACGAGACAACTATCATCTACGCCAACTTCGATGGTGCGCAGCCCAATAAGTCACTTACAGAGATAAATGTACGTCCTACATGTTTCTTCCCCAAGACAACGGGTGTAAATTATATCACCGTAGATGGTATTGATATATCGCAAGCAGCGACACAGTGGTCGGCACCAACCTCGGAGCAGGTTGGTATCATCGGTCCAAACTGGAGTAAAGGGTGGATTATTAAGAACTGTAAGATTTCACATTCTAAATGCGTTGGTGTCTGTTTAGGTAAGGAGAGGGCTTCGGGGCACAACCTTTGGACGCTTTACAAGAATGAATTTGGATATACGAAGTGTGGTTTTAGTCGCGAGATAGAGGCTATTTTGAAGGCTTATGATCTAGGTTGGAACAAGGCAAATATTGGCTCTCACCTTATTGAAGATAACTTTATCACGGAGTGTGGTCAAGCGGGTATCGTAGGGCACTTGGGTGCGATATTCTCAACAATACGCCACAACGAAATCACCTATTGTAGCTATAAAAACGACTTCTGGGGCTTTGAGACTGGAGCTATCAAACTTCACGCTGCGATAGATGTTGTGATTGAAAATAACCTCTTCACTGACTCACGTCGTGGTATATGGCTCGATTGGCAGGCGCAAGGAACCCATGTGCGCAACAATGTCTTTAGCAACAATAAAGATCACGACCTCTTTGTGGAGGTGTCACACGGGCCTACGTTTGTTTATAACAATATATTCCTCTCAAAGGTTAGCCTTATGTTTTGTGCTCAAGCCATTGCGGTGTTTAACAATCTTATCACAGGCTGTCAAACATGCTTCACCTCGCCAGAGCGTTACACCCCTTACCATGCGGCTCACTCAACAAAAGTTGTTGGTCTCTTCAATAATACGGGAGGCGACCTAAAGTTTTACAACAATGTCTTTACAGCTAATAACGTGGGCACCGAAAAGTTGAAGCCAGGACTCTCTATATTTGATAAGTTTCCTGCGTCGATTGATAACTCAAAATTTAAAGAGCCTCAAGAGGTGTGGTATAGTCTTAAAGCCCTCTTCCCAATCTCCACTGATGCAAATCTCTTCTTCAAGGGCACAACACCCTATAAGGCGGAGAAGGGTCACACGGTAGAGGCTGATGTAGCACCTACATTCAAACTCGAAAGAGCCGAAAATGGAGATTGTTACCTAATTACAGATTTAGATGTAGAGTCGCTTAAAAAGTATCGCAGCGTTGCTATCAATACCGAGATGTTGGGGCAAACATTTATCTCGGAGCTGATTTTCGATAACCCCGATGGCTCGCTGTTCTCACTCGAGAGTGACTATTACGGTAATGCTCGCGATTGTGAGAGACCAGTCGTAGGACCTTTTGAGTCGCTCGCTAATGCCCCTATTTGGAAGAGATAACCTAAGGGTGCACATAAGATTTATCCACCCTTGCCGCGTCGTCTTGAGGACTATTTTGCTGCATTATAGCGATCTGCTCTTTAAGGTATTGACGCGGAGAGAGGTGTGTGATCTTTTTGAATAGTGTTGAGAATTGTGAAATATTGGGGATTCCAACGCTATTTGCAACCTCCTGAATTGAGAAGCGAGCCGTGATTAGTAGTGATTGCGCTCGCTCTACTCTTTTATTTTGGATATACTCCTTTGCTGAAGTACCCATAATGCGTTTGAAGATACGCGTGAAGTGGTCGGGCGAAAGACACATATACTCTGCCAGATCATATATCTTAAGTGGAGATGATAGATTATTATTTATGTGATTTATTAAAGCTGTTAACCTATAATAGCTACCCTCCATCTCGCTAGATGTCTTGACTTTGCAGCCGTTGAAGAAACGTGACAGGATCTGCATGATGATACCTCCACTCTCCGTATTATTCAATATATCCATAATTGAATTAAACGAGTTGAATTGTAATGACTCCTTTCTGTTATTATACGTTCTTGGATCGTGGTGAGGAACACTCATCTCGCTATTGATATCTAAGATGCGCTTAAAGAGCAGAACATCAAGCTCCGTCGCCTTTAATTGGTGCCTAAGCTCGACGATATCGAATATGCTTCGTTGCCCAATCATCTCGTCGAAGAAACATATATAGTAGTGCTCTATGAAGTCGCTACACTCATACGAGTGATTTGTAAATTTGGGGATAATTATTAGCTCACCCGCTTTGAGTTCGTGTCTTACTTGGTTAATGTATATAGCCCCTTTGCCACCCGTAATAAGGTAGACGCGAGTGAAAGGGCTAACAATATTTTTGTAATTCCATTCACGACCAGCTCGGCAAAAATCTGTATATAGAAGTTGAGTTGAGAAGGTCTTAGTTATGTTCATAGCAAGAGAGTTGTGTTTTGCAAATATAGCATAAAAATCGGATTTTGCAAAATTATGCTACAAAATAGTAAAATCGAATCGAGTTTAGAGTGTTAATTTTGTATTTACTAACCTATTTTTTACCAGAATGACACACAAAGAGAGATTCTTGGCGACCATTGAGCGCCGAGAAGTTGATTATCCTGCACACTCCGACTTGAACCAACTT
>JBCQVD010000025.1:0-23048 GCA_047173405.1 Rikenellaceae bacterium | reverse complement strand
TTACGCACCCGTGCGCCGGTCGCCGACGATCCGAAGATCTCGCTGCCCCTCGACTTGCATGTGTTAGGCCTGCCGCTAGCGTTCATCCTGAGCCAGGATCAAACTCTCCATTGTAAAAATTTTAATGTTTGTTTAGAGTCCTGACTACCTTTAATTCCTCAAAAAAGAATTGACAGATAAATACTACATTTTCTTTCAAAAATATATAACCAGTAATTCAAAGAACAATCTCTTAAATTCGCCACAAGCACTTGGCTCGTGTTGTTAAAACAACCCTTAAGTTTAAAACTTAAAGCAGCATCCTTTTAAAGAACCATCGTCGTTTGTATTGGACGGGACTGCAAAGGTAAGCATTATTTTTTAACTTGCAAACTTTTTAAGAACTTTTTTTTACAAAACTTAAACTTTACTTTGTGATCAGTTTTGATTAAGAAGAAAAGGTGCGTTAGACACAACCTCTATTTGATAATCAACTTAGATTTTAAAGAACTCGTTTGCTGTATTGCGGTTGCAAAGGTAGCGCTTTATTTCAAACTTGCAAACTTTTCGCGCTCTTTTTTCATTAAAAAATATCATTATTTTTCATTATGTCTGATTATCAGCATTTTATGTTTTTACTAAAAAGAAGCTCCACATACCCCACAGCCACGTCACTCCTCTTTTACACAAACAACGAGATTAGATTTTCAAATTCTACATTTCTTATATATTATATAGGTATACAGCAAAACAGCAAATATAACTCGTATTAGTATTTAAACCACAGAGAATCGCTCGATAAATCCCTGGAAATTTTGTAAATAAGTTGTGGAAAATAATTAAAAAAAATAGGTGCTTTCTCCTCTTTTTTTCTCAAATTTGCAGTAATTTCATGTCGTAGAAAACTAAACTACTAAATATTATAACAATGACTAAGTTCCAAATAGACAAAAACCTCAAACCAGTGAGCTACAACGATGCTTTATCGAAGTCGCGCGACTATTTTGAGGGCGATGATCTCGCAGCAACGGTATGGCTGAGCAAATATGCGCTAAAGGACTCTTTCGGAAACATATACGAAATGACACCTGAAGATATGCACAAACGCATAGCCTCCGAGATTGTTCGAATAGAGAGTCAATACCCTAACCCACTTGGGTTCGACGAGGTCTTTGCGCTGCTCGACCACTTTAAATATGTTATACCTCAAGGCGGTCCGATGACTGGCGTGGGAAATAATTTCCAGGTTGCGTCGCTTTCGAACTGTTTTGTTATCGGACACAAGAACCCAGCTGACTCATATGGCGGAATATTCCGTATTGACGAAGAGCAGGTGCAGCTCATGAAGCGTCGTGGTGGCGTGGGGCACGACCTCTCACATATTCGTCCTGCGGGAAGCCCTGTGTTGAACTCGGCTCTCACATCGACAGGTATCGTTCCATTCATGGAGCGTTACTCCAACTCCACTCGCGAGGTGGCTCAGGATGGTCGCCGCGGAGCCTTGATGCTTAGTATCTCGGTGAAGCACCCCGATGCAGAGAAGTTCATAGACGCGAAAACTGATATGGGTAAGGTTACAGGAGCTAATGTCTCTGTGAAGCTCGACGATGAGTTTATGCGTGCTGCCACCCTCGCAGGTCAATACCACCAACAGTTCCCAATAGATAGCACAACGCCTCAATACGAGAGCGACATTGACGCTAAGGCTCTATGGAACAAGATAATACACAACGCTTGGAAATCGGCTGAACCAGGTATTCTTTTCTGGGACACGATAATCCGCGAGAGCGTGCCTGACTGTTATGCTGATCTAGGGTTTAAGACCGTATCAACAAACCCATGTGGCGAGATACCTCTATGTCCATACGACTCATGCCGACTAATGGCGCTCAACCTTTTTAGCTATGTAAAGAACCCATTCACCGAGAGCGCAGAGTTTGACTTCGAGCTATTCAAGGGTCATGTAGCTAAGGCGATGAGGATGATGGATGATATCATCGACCTCGAGATTGAGAAGGTGACACTTATAATTAATAAGATAGCGAGCGACCCTGAGGACTCTGATATCCGCAGAGTGGAGCTAGATCTATGGCAGAAGATTCTCGACATGGCTCAAAAAGGTCGTCGTACTGGTCTTGGCATCACGGCTGAGGGTGATATGCTCGCGGCTTTGGGGCTTAGGTATGGCTCTGATGAGGCTATAGATTTTGCCGTAGAGGTACAGAAGGTTCTTGCAATAGAGTCATACCGCACATCTGTGGATATGGCCGAGGAGCGTGGTGCATTTAATATATATGACACCGAGCGTGAGAGCGCGAACCCAATGATTGGACGTATCAAGGAGGCAGCGCCTGAGCTATACGAGAAGATGAAGAGCGTTGGTCGCCGTAACATCGCAATGCTCACCATCGCCCCTACGGGTACTACATCGCTTATGTCGCAGACCACATCGGGTATTGAGCCAGTCTTCCGCGCCGTGTACAAGCGTCGCCGCAAGATCAACCCTTCGGACAAGGATAAAGTAGCAACATTCGTAGACGAGACGGGCGAGAAGTTCGAGGAGTACAACGTATACCACCACAACTTCGTGAAGTGGCTAGCAGCAACGGGGTACGACACAACACAACTCGACACGATTGATGATGATGCGCTCGACCAATTAATCGCATCTTCGCCATACCACCAAGCTACAGCCAACGATATCGACTGGGTAGCTAAGGTAAGGATGCAGGGCGCAATCCAGAAGTGGGTCGACCACTCTATATCGGTCACCGTAAACCTTCCTCACGACGTAACAGAGGCGTTGGTATCCGACGTATACCAAACTGCTTGGGAGCATGGATGTAAGGGTATCACTGTCTATCGTGATGGCTGCCGCGAAGGTGTACTCATTGAGAAGAAGAGCAAGAAATCTAACGATACACCTATTATAATTAAGCGCCCTCGATCAATCCCTGCGGATATAGTACGCTTTAAAAATGGTAACGAGAACTGGATGGCATTTGTCGGTCTTCAGGATGGACGTCCATACGAGATCTTCACTGGTAAGGTCGAGGAGGATGCGATGTATATTCCGCCCAAGATCAAAACAGGCTTTATACTTAAGGTGCGCGAAGCAGATGGAACAAAGCGCTACGACTTCCAGTATGTGGACCGCTACGGATACACCAACACCATTGGAGGTATCTCGCGTCTCTTCTCTGAGGAGTTCTGGAACTACGCCAAGCTCCTATCTGGAGTGCTTCGCCAAGGTATGCCTATCGCCAGTGTAGTAACACTTATCGGTAGTATGCACCTCAACTCGGAGAGCATCAACACCTGGAAGGCAGGCGTGGAGCGCGCACTAAAACAGTACATTAAGGATGGAACGAAGTGCAAAGGCTCATGCCCATCGTGCGGACAAGAGACCTTAGCCTATCAAGATGGCTGCTTGACATGTATGTCGTGCGGATACTCTAAGTGCGGAGGTTGATGATATAGGCTCTCTAAAACTCCGACGAACAGTCTCTTACACTGTTTCTTACTGCCCTGCGCGGGCAGCTTCTTGCTCTGTTTCTTACTGCCCTGCGCGGGCAGCTTCTTGCTCTGTTTCTTACTGCCCTGCGCGGGCAGCTTCTTGCTCTGTTTCTTACTGCCCTGCGCGGGCAGCGGCGGGGTGCTCCCCGCGGAGCTAAACTTTTGTAGCGATTTTCGGATTATACCTAAAGCTATAATATTTCAGAGGGATAGTTGATTATTTCAAATAAATTTGAGTAACCAACTATCCCTCTAAAATTTATCATACACTAAAGTGTCTGAACCGAAAACCGTTTAGTGTTTAACGTTTAATGTTAAGGGACTTAACACTTAACGCTTAACAACTAAAAACTATCTTCCTGCGGAATATCTTTTGCAAGACGCTTTAGATAACCATAATGACGCTGAATAAAGTAACGTATTTGGGTTAAGATGAGATTATTGGAATCTTTCTCTGATGCTTTGGTGATTTCGATATTGAAGCGATTAAACTCATTGCAGAGTCTGCGGATAAGTTTCTCATCTCGATACTCGGGGTTGCAATCGTACGGATATTGAACAAGCCCCATAAGGATGTAGAGACGTTCGAGTTCTGAGTCCGTGGGTGTGAATCTCGTGATTGTGTTTAGTTTTACTCTCTTTTCCATTGCCTTGTAATTTAAGTGGTTAACAATTTAGAAACTGTTTAAGTTTTATATTTTCGTTCTTTTTGTCTCTTTTGCATCATTTTTCACACCTCAAAATCGTTAAATAGAACCACTATTTGCCTCTTTTGAGATGCAAAAACTAATACAAAATAGCTCTAAAATAACTTCGATACAAAATTTAAACAGTTTCTTAAGCCAACGAAATAAAAAGAGGTGATTTCGCTGACCCGTTGCATTACACCAGACACGGCAGCAGGTACATTAATAGCCTGCACGGGGGCGAAACCACCCGTGCAGATATAGTGAGGCGAGAGCATAAAAATGCCCGCCTTGGCTATTAGGCAGGTTTCCCTACCGTGTCTAAAATGTAATGCACTACAAAGCTAGTAAATTTTTCTTAAATCAAAGATTATTTACTTACTTTTTATTCCCAAGGACTGCGTTTAACGTTAAATGTTAAGTGACTAGTTTCTTAACATTTAACACTAAACGCTCAACACTTAACACTCAACGTTAAACACTAAACGCTGCCATTTCATCTGTTAATAGCAAACTTTAGTTTGCGTCAATGGAGTGGTGGAGATGGGTGATGAAGTTTACTTCAATCGCTCATCTCTGCCGCTTCAATAGACTTTGAATAAAGACTACTTAACAGATGCAATACAAAGAATAGCTCCGCGGGGAGCACCCCGCTCGCCGAAGGCAGTCCTCAGGAATACAGAAAACGCTGTCCGCGTAGGACAATAAGAGACAATACGAAATATTTTGGTTCTGCGAACCAACGCCCTCTGAGCGATTTTCCCGCAAGCGCAAAAATCGCTTTTTAGGAGGGAGGGCGAAAACACATTTGCAAAGATATACAACTGCCCTGCGCGGGCGGCGGCGGGGTGCTCCCCGCGGAGCTATGATATAAGAGGCTGGATATACTTTACAAATTCGCTCTCGAAGTTTGGGGTAAAGACTCCACGGTTGAGCGACTCTTGGATCTTTTGGATGCTCCAGAAGGCACCTCCATCGGTCTCGGCTGATGGGGTTACCTCTTTGTCGTAGGTCGTGTAGAAGATATTTACGTACTCGCGCTCGACGCTCGACTCAAAGATATAGGATGTGAGGTACTCGGGGGTGAACTCCTCGACGCCTAGCTCTTCTCGGGCCTCACGAAGTAGAGCCTCGAGGGTTGTCTCGCCATAGTCGACGTGCCCACCCACACCACTATCCCAGCGCGAAGGTTGGATATCCTTCCATGCTGGACGCTGCTGCAGATATAGTTCGCCGTGCGAGTTAAAGAGGTGCAGGTGAACCACAGGGTGCAGTAGCATAGAACCCGCGTGGCACTCACCACGCGTAGCACTACCTACGACTTCGCCTTGGGCATTGACCAGAGGGAATATCTCCTTTGCGTTATCTTCCATATTCTCTCGCTCTATTCGCGTTTGGGGCGCGGCTGACCCGATTTAACACCCAACGAATTGAGCCACTCCTCGGTGTGAGGAGCCACGACATCCGTACGATCTACCCATCGGCGGTCGTTGGTAAGGATGATGATCTCGTGCTGGATACTCATGTCGATAGGGAAGAGCGGTCGTTCAAGCGAGATCTTCGATTCACGCTGTGACGGACGGATCACTCGGTTAAATAGCTCTTCGCGCGTAGGGCGCTGCTCGCCATGCCACTCAAAACCTTTGAGTCGCTTGCTCACCGAAGATGGTATCTTATCGAGTGGGTAGAAGGTATAGATAGGCTCTGTGCGGTATGTGATACCCTTCAACTCGTTATTTTCGATATAGAAACTCGCGGAACCGCTCTGTACAACAACCATTGTCGTCACCTCCTGCGTATCATCGTCCTGCATAAAGTAGATCGTCTCGACATTATTCTCGACATCATTACGATATATCTGACCATCGCGCAGGTAGGCAAACATCTTCTTGCCCTTCACCTGATTATAGAAGGTGGTGTCAATTTCGGATGCCATAATTGGGTCTCCTTGGAACTCACCCCTCTCAACAGTTCCATTCTTAGTAAAGAGATCCACTATTTCGGCCGTTATCTGGTTGCTCTCATTCCAAATAATAGGTTTTATATAGAGGTGGAGCGTCGAATCTCGAGAGTCGTTGACTAGAGAGTCGCTCACACTCTGAAAATCGGTTCTGAAGCTTCTAACATTTCGATACGCCTTGACCAACCTATATATACTGTCGACATATATGGAGTCGAGGCTATCGCGCGAACTCATCAGCGAATCCAGCGCCTTTGCACGCTTTAGAGAGTCTGCCTCGATGCGTCTGAGGGAGTCAACCCTCTGCAACGAGTCTTGCGAGAGACTGTCGCTATGGTCATGGTCGTGTTCATGGTCGTGCTCAACGACAATACCGCGCCTTAAGTTACGTGCCGCGATCCTCTCTTGGCGCTTCTGTACTTTGCGGGCTTCGCGAGCTTTCAAGGCGTCAAGGTAGGCATTGCGCTTCTGCTGACGTGCCAGCGAGACCTCCTCGTTTGCTATCATACGCTCCGCCGCGGCGAGGCTATCTTTAACGAATTTTTCTTGGGCCTTGATACCCTTGAGACTATCAGCCAGCTCTTTAGCTATTAGTTTTAGACCCTTAAGGCTATCCGTTTGTGCATATTTAACACTATCACGCAGACGTTTAGCCTCGAGCAGAGCCTCTCTCTGAGCCTCCTTTTCGCTCTCGCGCTGCGCCTTAAGCTCCGCCTCGCCCCTCTTACGAAGTTCGCGAAGTTCATCCTTAGATGGCGCCTGCTCCTGCTGCTCCTGACTCTGTGCTACGGATGTAGTCTCTGTGCTTGTACTCTGCTCGCCAGTCGCTTTTGTGGAGCTTGCGGCAGGTTTCGCAGCCGACGCCTTGCCTCTAGCTGGTCTATCACCGCCTTTACCCTTACCCTTTGCTGGCTCCGTTCCGCCCACCTCGGGCAGTGCGGGAGCAGCACCCTCAACACTCTGACTTTGGGGCGACGACGACGTCACGCTATCGCTCTGCAACAACTCACCGCTTGCGCGTCTGAGAGAGTCCGCCACAGCCACTCGTTTTAGAGAATCGGCAACCACAACCCTACGTAGAGAGTCGGACGTCGCCACCACTCGCAACGAATCAACAATACGCACCTTGCGTAGTGAGTCCGCCAACACCGCGCGACGCGTAGAGTCAACGACAAACTTAGCACGCGCAATGGAATCAGCCACCGCACGACGCTTGTCGACCTCGCTATTATGAGTGATGAGTTCGATGGTATCGGCTCGAAGGAACAGAGAGTCACTCTCCGTGGTATCGTAGCTAATAACGAGAGGTCTCTTTGTTAGTAGCGCCCTCTCCATATCGCCCCAATACTCCGCCTTATCACCAAAGGCGAGGGTTTTATTTGTTGTATCATCAATCTGGACATTCTGTCGCAGCGTGACATGTTCGCGCAGACGATAGTACTCGAGTGAATCACTCCACATCTCCTGCTCGGGACGCAGCATATAGCTATCCTTGGTGATCTTAACAAGGTCACGCGACTTATCGTAGATACCCTCATTGGCAAAAAAGTATTCACCCTTACGGTTCCAGATATTGGTGTTGGCGAAGTACTGCACAAACTCTGTCTCTAGGTTGTATCGCGCAGAGTCACTCTTAAAGTCGTAATCAGTAGTTGAGATCTCGACCTCCTCGACACCCACTATCTCGGCTAGGTCGGAGTAGTAGTAACCGCGACGTGACTCCATGCGGTTATCCTTGTCGAACATAACACCACCACCCCAGTAGTGCCCAATATTTTCGAGCGTATTAAAGGTGAAGTTGTAGGTGTAGAGGATAGCCTCCTCGTCCACCACTTTGATTATTCGAGAGTAGAGCGTAACGATATTCTCAGCCCCGTTATAATCGGCGCGCTCGGCATAGGCGTATGTCGTATTTTTATTAATTAGGACATTACCAAAACACTCCAAACGATCGTCACCATAACGCACCGCGCTGTCGGCCGTGATAATAGCACCATTATGGTGCGCAGCAAAATTACCAACTAGACACAAGACCGATGAGTCCTCAGTTATTTTATAGGGAAAGACTATATCTGCCTTAATATCTACTAACTTCTTGGGCTTAACCTCCTCGGGGTCGGTACTCTTACCTCCCTGAGCCATAAGACCTAGACCAAATAGCGCTAGTATAAATATCGAAAATATCTTACGCATTAAGAAACTCTATTTCAGCCAATTTGGGTTATTAAAATCCGAGCTTCTGAACTCAGGGTCGACATAGACGTACATCGAGGCGATGTGTCGATTGAGCCACCTCTCAAAGACTCGTTGTTTTTTATCCTCTAGGGCTAACTCCTCCAAATTGAGGTAGTCCTCCTCGAGAGATGCCCTGTGAGCAGGTATGACATCCACCAACTTCACGACCTTACCCAACTGGTTACCGATCATATCGGTGGTCGAGAAGGCGTTTGACATCTCGCCCTTTTTGAGCTTGCTCAGCTCCCTAAAGTCGTCGATGCTCTTATATCCACGCGCACCGAAATCCTCCTTTAGGAACTTGGTGACCGTGAGTTTTGCGTCGTAGGCATTATAGCGCTCCAACATATCGTGGTTCGAGACAATACCGCCATTCATCCTCGACGTCTTGTCGTCTGAGTGTAGCTTGGCAGCCTTCTCGAAGGTCAATGAGTCAAGGCGTATAAGGTTTACAAGGCTATCGAGTTGCTTGATTGGCTCCGCCAACTCGTCGCTTGTATAGACTGGTTTGAGTAGGATATGGCGGCAATGGTACAGATCGTCCTTCTTGTCGATAAGCTCAATGATGTGGTATCCAAACTCACTCTCGACAAGCTCCGAAACCTGACCTGGCTTAAGCGCCTCGAGAGCCTCGGCGAATGAGGGGACGAATGCTGAGGAGGGCTGCGGGTCCATCTCTCCTCCCTTATATGCCGAACCTGGATCTACGGAGTACATCTGAGCAAGGACTCTAAAGCTGGTCTTGCCTGTAACGATACGCTCACGCATATCTAGCATGTTCTCCTTCACGCGAAGCTTTGCCGCCTCAAGAGACAGAGGGAGCTTCGTGATTTGTGCATACATATACTGCTCACCGACCTCGGGGATCTTATCCTTATCCATCTTCTTGTAGAACTGCTCAACCTCACCTGGTACGATGGTGATATTGTCAATAACCTCGCTCTTCATCGCTTGGGCTTGAGCCGCCTCCTCGCTCATCAAACGCAACCTCTCACGGATATTGAAGATCTCCATACCCTGCTGCTGCTCCAGCTCACGAATACCGCCCGCTTGAACAACCATCTCTTTGACCCTCTCGTCCACGCTCGAAGCGATACCAGATGTATTAACCTCAACAGAGTCTATGATAGACTGATTGGCTAGAAGTTTGATGGTGAGCATACTCTCCAACGCCTCATTCATCGGGTCGCGGTCCGACGTCTGTCCTTGACGACGACGAGTGGCGACCAACACATCAGCCTCACTCTTAAGTTCAGAGTATAGTATCGACGAGTTGCCCACAACAGCAACCACCTTATCGAGAACAACCCTGCGTGGCTGGGCAAAACCAATACTCACTACTAAAACCGCCAATAGCGGTACAACTCTCTTTAAAGACATATATTTACTTTTTTTGCTCAAAATAATTCGTTATAACCCCTTCGACCAGCGCCGCCTCAAGATGCATTGTGTCTTGACGCTCCAGAAGCGCTGTCTGCTGAAATTTATCTAAGATTCTGATAATTTTAGCTTCAACCATCTCGAGAGGCTCCACCTCGCCCTTCTTGCGTATCTCCAACACCTCAAAGAGGTAGTCATAGCTATTGTCACTCAACCGCTGGATGCCACCACGAAGATACTGCTCATGTTTATCATCTATCGCCACAGGCAACTGGTCAAGGTAATCAATATATTCAACCCATTCGCCGCCCCACTCCTTCATCTCGTAACCTCGCTTTAGAGCTATCGAGACCAAATCGAGGCTATCACGCTCGCGCGAGGAGCCCATCATCTTAAGGAGCTTATCAGCCTGCTGCCTATCATCCTTGGGGATCTTAAGCACTCGACCCTTGACAAAGGTGTTGCTAAGGCGAAACTCATCGGCGTGCTTGGCGTAGTACGAAGCAACGCTATCAGCGCTGTGAGGCGCGTACTCTGCACTGTTTATTGTGTGCTGTTCTAGCTTGCGAATAAGCAGCGACTGTCTATAGTTATTCACCATAGACTCTATATCGGCAGCCGACGAGGAGAAGATGCGCTCCGCCTCGCGAAGTTTCACGCTCTTAAGTATCCACTTCTCGGTATACGCTTCGACAAAAGATAGACTATCTTCGGGGCTGAGACCGTGAGGCACAAAAGACTTTATCTCACTCTCGTACAGCTCCTTATCATCTACGGATGCCACCACCTTGTCACCTCTAAAATTAAGGGGTAACTCACGGCACGACATCACTGTAAGCACGACAACAGCCAAAAATATAATCTCTCTACTCTTCATTCTTTGTGACAAAAGTACAATTTTCCTTTGAACTAACGCATAAAATAGCTAAATAAATATGTACTACTCCTCTTGTTGTGGAAAAATATCGCTATCTGACTCCACAAAGGCAGGCTCCTGAACATCTGCGTTTTCATCTTTTTTAAGAGCCGAAAGGGTTCGAATAACCTTGTACATCGAGAATATAAAGAGCAGTAGCGCCACACCATAAACCGTCCAGTAGAGATAGTCGTTGCTCAACAGCGAACGTAGTGTCACATCGCTCACACCTAGCCATAAGAACATATAAGCCAGAGCGTTATTAAAGGCGTGGAGGATTATCGGCGCAAAGATCGAGTTGGTTCTCACGCATAGATAACTCAGCAGTAGACCCACGATAATGGCATTGACAACAGAGGCTGGGTGGAGGTGCAGAACACCAAAAAATATCGACGAGATAATGCACGCTCGCCAAACACCGCTCTTAGCTCTCACCGACTCCAAAATAACTCCTCGACACAAAAACTCCTCGAAGAGAGGCGCCACAACCACAACGGTCAATATCATCGCCCAGCCACGCCCCATAACCTCTGGAGGTGTTGGCAGGTAGGCGATCAAGGGTTCGAAGATCACCGACACGACAATGAGCAGCAACATACCCCAGAGCAGTATCGAGGGGTTGAAGCCAAGCCACGAGAAGCGTACAACTCTGCCTCGCCCGCCCCTTAGACGCCTCAACACCAGAGTCGCCACAATGGTTAGAAGGATGGTGATGGTGTAGCTAACGAGCGAGAAGCTACCTACGCTGCGCTGCGCCTGCGACACGACAGCCTCCGAAGCAGAGTATAACTCGGCATTATCGTAGCCATAACCCATCGCATTGGCTGCAATAACTCCGATGATCTGAGCCACAAAAAAGATCCCCAGAATAGCGAGTAGATCAATTATTGTAGGGAAGAGACCCTGCCAAAACCACCCCTCGGTGGTTGGCGTTTGACTCTGAGAGCTGCTGTTATCCATAGAAATTCGAATTATTAACCTTTTTGAATCTATTTACAATTTTACATAGTATCGCCCCCCGCCTGCGCTACGGCTAAAAGCAGAGAGTAAAACTCCTCAAAGATATATATTTTTTCGATATTTTATCGTCACACCAATGATTATTCGCAATAATTGACTATTTTTGCACGACATGAACCTTTTGAGTTAATAACACTGTATGGCAAAGATTATTGCACTTGCAAACCAAAAAGGTGGTGTTGGTAAGACAACAACCGCCATCAACCTCGCTGCGTCGCTAGCTATTTTAGGCAAGCGAGTATTGCTTCTTGATGCCGACCCTCAAGCTAACGCCACTTCGGGGCTTGGTTTTGACATCAACTCTGAGGGTATTTACGAGGCTCTGATGGGCGATTGTAAAGCTGAAGATATTATCGTTAAGTGCTCCTACATCAAGAAGCTATGGCTGCTGCCATCGAGCATCGACCTCGTTGCTGCCGACACGGAGCTGTCAAAGATGGAGCATCCTCACCACGTCATGCGTAGTGTGATAGATAGCCTGCGAGATAAGTTTGACTATATCTTCATCGACTGCTCGCCATCGCTTGGCTACACCACCATCAACGTCTTGAGCGCTTGTGACGAAGTACTCATCCCCGTGCAGTGTGAATACCTTGCACTCGAAGGTCTTAGCAAGCTGCTCAACACTATCAAGATCGTTAAGCGAGGCTTGAACCCATCAATAGATATCAATGGCTTTGTACTTACGATGTATATGCGCAATAAACTCAACAACCAGGTCGTTAGCGAGGTACGCGACCACTTCGGGGAGCTAGCATACGAGACAGTCATACAACGCAACATACGCCTAGGCGAGGCTCCCTCGCACGGCAAACCAGTAATTCTATACGATGCCGCAGCGGTAGGCTCGGACAACTACTTGGCTCTGGCTAAGGAGTTTTTGAAACGCGAACGTCTCAAAGCTAAACTAAAAAGAGAAGAGATGAAGAATAAAGAACAGGAGGCACTATGAAACAGAAGAGAGGTCTAGGGCGTGGACTCAACGCCATCTTCAATATTGACGACACGACAGAGGTTTCAAGAGGTAACACAAATGCAGGTGGCGGCAGTGGCGAGATTAGCCAGATCGCCATCCCTAGCATCAAACCCAACCCTGCGCAACCACGACGCAGCTTCGACGACGATAAGTTGGAGGAGCTTGCCGAGTCGATAAAGTCGCTCGGGGTGATCCAGCCCATCACCGTGCGTCGAGAGAGAGATGCCGAAGAGTATATCATCATCAGCGGTGAGCGTCGCTGGCGAGCTGCGCAGCTCGCGGGGCTACGCATGATCCCCGCCTACGTGCGTGAAGCCGAAGGCGAGAAGCTCCAAGCTATGGCTCTTGTCGAGAACCTTCAACGCGAAGACCTCAACCCAATAGAGATCGCTGTGGCTCTACAACAGCTCATCAAGGAGTGCAACCTCACACAGGAGGAGGTTGCTCAGATGGTCGGCTTCAAACGCTCCTCGATAGCCAACTTCCTGCGCCTACTTAAACTCTCTACGAAGGTACAACAAGCGCTCTCGCAGGGGTCAATATCTATGGGGCACGCCAAAGCTATTGGATCGCTCAGCGAAGAGTCTACACAGGATGAGTTGCTCGAAAAATGTATCGAACTATCACTTTCGGTGCGCCAAAGTGAAGAGCTGGCACGCGCCATGCAACAACCCTCAAAACAGAGCGCCCAAGTGGAGAGCACAACCGAGACAGAGTATCCCGAGAGCTACAGCCGCCTTGTCGAGAAGATGGAGAGGTTATTTTCACAAAATATATCCATCAAGCGCCGAGGTGATAAAGGCGGCAAGATCATCATTGACTTTAAGAGTGATGAGGAGATTGACCTCTTTATCAAACAGTTGGGCGAGCTTTAACAATATAACAAAATTTATGACAAAAGGCAACAACAACATATTTAGAGCTATAACCACACTAGCAATTTTACTAGCCATGGTAGGGTCATTCACACTATCGGCGCAACAACGTCGTTCGCACAAGAGTATCATCTCGGGAGGTGTGCTGGTTGAGACCCCTAAGATCGACTCCCTATCTAACGACTCCCTCAAAACGGAGGTTTCTCTCCTTAAGAATGAGGTTCATAAGCCCCAAAAAGCCACCGACACGCTCCCCAAAGAGAAGTTCCAACTCTTTCGCGATTCGGTATCCCTCTCGAGGATGTGTTGGACAGCAGCGGCACTCCCTGGATATGGACAGATATACAACAAACAGTACTGGAAGCTACCCATACTCTACGCCACACTCGGCGCAGGTCTCAGCCTCTACATCAACGAAAACAAAACCTACAAGCCCCTCAAAGAGGAGTACAATAGGCTTATCAATATAAGCACCGACCGAACCACCGAACTAGATGAAGTCCAAGCGGACATGATCAACAGCAACACTCGTCGACAGATATATATGGGAACAGCTATCGCCTCCTACATCTACTTCCTCGGCGACGCTGCGGTCAACTACTCGACCAACGACGTGTCGAGCGTCAAGAAGGCTACAACGCTGGCGATGATATGCCCTGGAGCTGGTCAGATCTTCAACAAAAGCTACTGGAAGGTGCCTTTCGTGATAGGAGGTTTCGCAACGATGATATATGTCATTGATTGGAATAACCGCGGTTACACGCGCTTCAAGACCGCTTATAGCAAGGTTGTGGAGTATGAGGCAGACCCTGATAGCTACCCCGACGGTTACTTCGACGAGTTCGAGGGTCGATACGCAGCGTCGTACCTCAAAAGCATCCGCGACGACTACCGACGCAACCGCGATTTAGCGATAATACTCACCGCAGGACTCTACGTCTTACAGATTGTTGACGCGCATGTTGATGCTCACCTTCAGGATTACGACATCTCGGATGACCTAACCCTCAACATCGCACCAGCCATAGATTACGCATACTCTCCCACAATTAGGAGCAACTGCACAACGTTTGGCTTTAAGCTAAACCTATCATTCTAAAGAAGCACCCAATATCCACCTAACAAAATACGCTCAGTAAAGATCTGAGCAAACACTACAACAAATGAAGATTCTCCCGCTCATCCTCCTCACAACTGTTATTGCAACATCACAACTTGGCGCCAAAGCCACCACATCACCCACCCTCACAAAAAAAGAGAGTATACAGCTTGAGAAGATCCGAGCTAAAGCCCAGAGATATGGCTACGACATCATAAGAGAGAACTCCCTGAGGGAGCTAGAGTCCCTAAAAGAGAGGGGACAGAAACTAGCGACCGAGACAAGCGCCAAGCAGCCCAAGGTCACACAGAGTCCAGAACAGAAACAAGATAGCCTCGATAGGCTACGAAAATTAAACTTCACGTACACCCCCTCGCAGATGGATTCGATCCTCTCAGAGCTAACATCAAGACGCTCGCTCGAGGAGTTTAACTCCATCTTCTTAGACGAAGAAGAGGAGACAAGCCCCAGCGACAAACCTATTAGCGACTCTGTCTATATTGAGCGTCTCAACAACCTCGTATCACCCATTCAGCTCCCCTATAACAGCATCGTCAGAAACTACATCTCGCGCTATACCAACACCAAATATGGGACGATCAATCGCATCCTCTCACTTTCGCAATACTACTTCCCCGCCATTGAGCAGGAGTTAATAAAACAGGGGCTGCCAGTGGAGTTGCGCGCAATGGCTATCATCGAGTCAGCGCTCTCGGCTAAGGCAGTCTCACGCGCTGGAGCGGCAGGATTATGGCAGTTCATGCCCGCAACAGGTAAGCTCTACGGACTAGAGGTCAACTCACTCGTTGACGAGAGGTGCGACCCCGAGAAGTCAACCATCGCGGCGTGTCGCTTTATGAAGGATCTCTACAATATGTACAACGACTGGAGCCTCGCCATTGCCGCCTACAACTGCGGCCCTGGTAATGTCAACAAGGCACTCGCCCGTTCGAAAGTAGACCGCGAGAATGGCACCTTCTGGGATGTATACTACTACCTCCCCCGCGAGACTCGCGGCTATGTCCCCGCCTTTATCGGCGCGACATACGCCTACGCCTACCATAAACAACACAACATAACCTTCTCCGCACCACCACTACCGATCTCTACCGATACCATCAAGATCGACCGTATCATGCACCTCGAACAGGTAGCCTCGACGATAGATATCTCGATTGACGTACTTCGCGCGCTCAACCCACAGTATCGCAAAGATATCATCCCCGCGACAACTAAGACATACTCGCTGAGACTCCCCCAATCCTATATATCGAAATATATCGAACACGAGCAGGAGATCTTCGCCAAAGACTCAGCCTGCCTAAAGGAGTTTATCAGCCCCGAGAAGATCGAAAAGGCGCGTAAGGGACCAAGCTTCTCGGTACACGTCGTGCGCAGTGGCGAGACACTAGGCGCCATAGCTCGCAAATATAGAGTTAGCGTCAAACAACTCATGGCGTGGAACAATATCAAAAGCGCCCACAAGATTAGAGTCGGACAACGCCTCAAAGTCGGGAATAGATAATAACGTGTGTTTTGGATAAGAAATTCTTATCCAAAACACCTCTAAAAGTAAGTCTCCCCAAACGGTTTAGGGAGATGCAAGAGGGGTTTATCGAATATACATCGGCTTTAAAAAGCCGATAAGCATGCAACTATATTTTAATTTCGGCTTAAACACGTAGTGTTTGAAAGATTTTAAAGTTGTAGTTGGTTAGTCAAATTTATTTGAAATAATCAACTATAACTTTGAAATATTATAACTTTAGGTATAATCCGAAAACCGCAACAAAAGAAAAGCTCCGCGGGGAGCACCCCGCCGCCGCCCGCGCAGGGCAATCCTCGGATTTAATCGGCAACATATAAACCAAAATAAGATGGAACACCTTAGCCAAGATATAATCGTCGCCCCCGCAACACCTCCTGGTGGCGCGCTCTCCGTCGTGCGCCTTAGTGGTTGCGGCTCTATCGAACTCACACAAAAGATATTCCGCAGCTCAAAAGGTGATAACACCCTGCTCCAAAGCCGAGGCTACACGCTACACTACGGCACCATTGTCGACTCCCAGGGACGTGTTATTGACGATGTTATGCTCTCGCTCTTTCGCACGCCACACTCCTACACGAGCGAGGATAGTGTCGAGATCTCGTGCCACGGCTCACGGTATATAGTCCAAGAGATCATAAACCTAGCGATTAAGCATGGCGCCCGCATTGCCGAACATGGAGAGTTCACCCAACGCGCCTACCTAGCGGGTCGCATGGATCTTTCGCAAGCCGAAGCTGTTGCCGACATGATCGCCTCTACGAGCGAGGCGGCACACACCATGGCATCGACACAGATGCGTGGCGGCTACTCCCAGCGCCTTGCGGAGCTGCGTGGCGAGCTACTCAAACTGATGACCCTGCTAGAGCTAGAGCTAGACTTCTCGGAGGAGGATGTCGAGTTCGCTTCGCGCGAGACGCTACGCCAAACTATCGCCTCGCTTCAGAGTGAAGTAGAACAACTTGCGGAGTCGTTTGAACTAGGTAACGCCATCAAACATGGTGTCAATGTCGCCATCGTTGGAGAACCCAATGTCGGCAAGAGCACACTTCTCAACCGCCTGCTCAACGACGACCGCGCCATGGTCTCAGATATCGCAGGCACCACACGCGACCTTATCGAGGAGGTTATCAATATCAAAGGTATCGACTTCCGCTTTGTCGACACCGCGGGACTACACACCACCAGCGACACCCTCGAACAGATGGGTATCAAACGTACACACCAAGCCATCTCGCGCGCCGATATCGTCATCCACCTTATCGACGCACGCTGCGACGAATGCCATTCGATAGAAACATCACCTAAGCAACACACCATCACAGTACGCAATAAAGTCGACCTAGGATGCAGCAAGAGTGATGATTTCGAGGGTGTTAGCATCTCCGCCCGTGAGGATATTGGCATTGATATACTCCTCACAAAACTACACGACACGATAGACACAGGCTCGCTCTACGCAGGATCCCCTATCGTCTCTAATGCTCGCCACTACGAGCACCTGCAAAAAGCACTCTCATACCTTGGCGATGCTCAAGCCGCCTTGTCCAATGGCACACCAACAGACCTACTGTGCGAAGACCTCCGCCAAGTGCTCTACCACATCGGCTCGATAACAGGCGAAATCACCCACAACGAAATCCTCCACAACATCTTCTCCAACTTTTGCATTGGCAAGTAACTATCTAATATTCAAGCACTTATAAGCTCTCGATATCTATCAAAGCCTCTCACTCCGAGAGGCTTATCTTTTTGCCCATTTATCACTAACATTTGTATTTTGAGACCATTGCAGAGATTAAAGAGAAGTATAAGGTTAAAGATAGTTGGATATTTAAGCTTATTAGAGATTATGATATGCCAAAGATTTTGAGACGAGGAGTTTGGATTCTTCGATAAGCACAAGATGAAGGGGGATTTTCTCGCATATTATCAAAGTTTTCTAATTGAGAAGAATACCAAGTGGAAGTTTGTCTACAACCACTTCTACAACTTTGTCGGCGGCAAATGCACCTTTGGAGAGGTTACAATCGACCTCTGCCGAAAGTTTGGCGAGTATTTATTAAAAGCTCCACAACTCAAGCAAAGTGGCAAAACTATGTCGCAGAACTCAGCCGCTGGTTACTTCTCGACTTTTCGTGCGTTGCTCAAAATTGCCTATCGAGATAAGCGTATCAAGGAGAATGTGAATGAGTTTTTGGATGGCATCAAAAAGGAGGACACACAGCGTGAACACCTTACACACGAGGAGTTGATGCAACTTGTCGCAACCCCTTGCGAGATAGATGTTTTGAAACGAGCCTCGATATTCTCGTGCCTTACGGGTCTTAGAATCAGCGACATATTAAAGTTGGATTGGAGCGAGATAGTCAAAGCACCCGACGGAGGCTACAATATTCGCCTACGCACCCAAAAGAGCAAGAAATTCGCAACGCTGCCAATCAATTTTGATGCACTCGAACTATGTGGCAAGCGAGAAACAGGGTTAGTTTTCAAGGGATTAAAACGTCACCATACGCAATACCCACTAAAAAAGTGGTTAGCAGCGGCAGGAATTGACAAGCGATTTTCATTTCATCAAAGCCGCCACTCGTTCGCAGTACTCCAAATCGCCTTTGGTTCAGATATTTATACCGTGAGCAAGATGATGACGCACTCCAACGTTGCGACTACACAAATTTATGCCGATTTGGTCAGCTCTAAAAAGCGTGAATCTGCTAACCGAATAACTATTAATTAGGATGAATAAAAATTTAGAAGCAAACATAATCTTCTACGCCTGTAGCACCTTTGTTGCACTCTTCTTTGCGGTAATATGCCGACTCCATATACTACCATTAGGGGGTGACAACTTCACAAATAACACATTGTTTGTCGCATACTTTATCGGTGTAATGGTCTTGGCTACGCTCATAAAAATTGCATTTACAGATATATTGGAAATAATATTTAAGCCAAAAGAGAAAAGTCCTAAAGTAGAGAGTGCGGAGATTCAAGCTGATGTTACAGAGCCGCTCGTGAATATAGAGCAAATCCGCCAAGAGCGCATAGCGTCCACCAACAAACTAAAGAGCGAAAAGTTACAAATTGCACTCGACTATGCGCAACGAGAATTTGCGCCATACGTCACGGACGAGAACCTAAAACGACTTATGGACAACATCGAGCTATACGCAGAGGGTGCGATTGAAAATCCTCACCTCATCCACGTAAAGGAGTTATCAAACAACGACCTCTACCACTTCGGATGGAATATACACAACCATTTTAGAGTGATGAATCAGCTCTCGACAGCACAATTTATAAAGAGTGTTTTTAGCCATTCGCTAATGAATGTGACAGATATAAATACCATTCGCAAGAAGTTTCGCAACGAGGAGGCAACGCTTATAAAACTCAGGTGCAACCTGTCTCCCGACGAGGAGTGATGATAAACAACAATTAACTAAATCGCCATTACAGAATACTGTAGTGGCGATTTTTGCATCTATTGATAATCACCGAGAAGAGACTTTAAAGAGACTCTTCGGGGAACTTGCTCTCCGAAAAATCACCCATTTCTTTTGCCAACGATTCATTCACTAAAAAGAATTCGTATGACAAATGAAGTAACATTTGAGACCCTACCCAAGGCGGTAGCGTATCTCATCGAGGAGGTCTCAACCCTGAAATCTATCCTCGAAAATCAAAAGCCAGCAGAGCCACCAACAAAGCGACTCCCCATAGGGCTAACAGAGGCAAAATCAATCCTCCAAAAGGCAGAGTCAACAATCTATCGGCTCGTCGGCAATGGCACACTCCCCCACTATAAGCAGGGGCGCAAACTCTACTTCTATGAAGATGAACTCTTGGATTGGGTGGCACAGGGCAAGCGCAAAAGTCCCCAAAATATTAGAGAAGAGATGGAGCGTGAGATGTCGTTAATCGGTCGTGGCAGACCTCGCAAAGCGTAGTGAATATGCCAAGCTACATAGATTACATAAATTACTTTTGGCAGGCAGACGATTTCGAGAGTTTTTCATCCATCGAGACAAGACTATATTTCACCCTACTAAAACTCGCCAACCGCAATCGGTGGCAGGGGGAGATAGTCATAGGTGACAAGCAACTCTCTGCAATGGTCGGTGTCGCACTCAACACATTCAAGTTTGCACGGTCTACGCTACTAAGGTGTGAGCTTATCCGAGCCACCATTGGAGGCAAGGGTCATCGCCAAAAGACAAGGTATCAACTTAGGTGTCAAGTTAGGTATCAAGAGCCGACACCAACATTGACACCAACACCTATATATAAGAATAAGAGAAAGACAAATAATTATTATGGAACAGAAAAGGGGTTCAATATCTCGGGGAGTGACTTCGACTAATATTGCAGAGGTCATCGGTGAGATGATTTTTATGGAGCAATGGTAGGTGATAGGCTGCGTGCAATGTTCAACTTTATAGTGCTGAGAGGGGACTCTCGCAGACATTAATTGTCATACATAAATTAACGTAGCAAGTTTATGTTGTTGCTTTACAACAACTCTCCTGCTGCCCGATGGTTAAGATATGAAAAAGAATAATAAAGGTGGCTCGTTCGGTGGGGTTGTGAAGTATGTTATGGATGATAAGAAGAGTGCAAATTTGATAGATTCAAATGGTGTTCGTGTGCGAGATTTGGGGGCGAAGATTGCACGAGAGTATATGATGAGGATGGGCATCCTCGACACGCAGTACATAGTAGGTCGCCACCACGACAAAATGCACCCACATTGCCACATAATTTTTAATCGGGTTGATAACTACGGTCGCAGAATTACAGACTCAAACGATCGCCTACGCTCCGAAAAGATTTGCAAGGAGTTGACCCGAAAACACGGATTATACTTTGCTGATGGCAAGGAGAAAGTGAAGCGACATCGACTGCGAGGCAAGGATCCACTAAGTACAAAATCTATGATTCATTGGTCAAAAATATTTCATTGTCAAAGTCGTGGGCGGAGCTTGAAGATAGGCTGCGACGAGATGGTATAGAGGTTAGCTACAAGACCAAAGGTTCAACATCGCAGGTCGAGGGTGTAAGGTTTACAGCTGATAACACGACCTTCAACGGCTCAAAGATAGACCGCCAATTCAGCTACTCTAAAATTGATTTTGCACTACGCCAAAACCTAAGAGCTAAGCAGAGGGAGCGACAGCCAGACACATTGCAGCCCTACCTCCAAGAGCAGTCTCACAAGGAAAAGGAACCGATAATCAGCGGAGCACTGGGGCTCTTTGATTTTCCAGACACTACCCCAGAGATCGACGCGGATGAAGAGGCGCTCCGCAGGTCGGTGCAGATGATGATAGCCAACATTAGGATTCCTGAACACGATAATTCGCCTGTGCTGAGGGAGATACAAAAACTAAGCAATGCAAATGGCGACTACGCAGAGAGTCAGTTAGGGTGGTTAAAAGCCATATACGCACAAAACAAGCAGCAAAAAGAGCAAGAGGAGGAGAACAAGGTACTTATCAAGGAGTGTTTGTATAAGCAGCAGAAGCTCTGCACTATGATAGAGAATAAGTCATCAACGGTTCAATTATACTTGTTAGCAATTGTGTTGACAGTAATACTAATCGCAACATTTATTTATACTAACTATTAGTCTGCAATACCCAAAGATCTAATTCTCAATAGATAACGCTTAGAAAATAACCCCTCCCCCTTTACATAATGCTGGATGCGCCTCGGCAATTCAAGCGAGCTTGATTGCGCTCGGCTTTCGCAGCATTTGACCGCAAAGGTATCACAACAAATCCAACCACTCAAGAGTATATAAACTGCGCTACGCACAGCTCTTGAGTGGTTGGATTTCTTGTGAAATGCTGGTCGCTACCAACCGACGTACGTGGCGAGAGCAGAGTCGAGTTTTCTCGAACTATGCCGAGCTAGAAGGAGGAAGGCGAAGCCAAATGTGAATAGGTTGGTGTGGGTGAGAACAAACACCGACTAGAATTTCAACTTATGTTGCTCCTGCTCAAATGATTCAAGAAAGTGTCGCACTACGGGGGTTAGCTCATATTGAGTGCGCTCCTTGAATTTATCATACTCAGAGCCAGCCTTTAGCTTTGCAACTTCGGCAGTAGTATATATCAACATTGTGTTCGGATTCACCTTGCTCTTTTTCTCCTTTGGCTTATCATCAGGGAAGATACCCTCCTCAGCAAACTCAGTGAAGTCAAGATCATCATATATCGCAGCCACAGAGCCATCCGCCTCGATACTCATTCTAAGGTAATCACCCCAACCATCTTTGGGCGGTACAACGCCATTTGGAACATAACCAGCGATATGGCATATCTCATTCATCTCGCTATCTAACAGCGTATAAACACCCTCATCACACACCTTGGCATCGATCTTAGCTGCACCAAAATTGCTATCCCAATCGATCACACGCTTCTCACGTAGATCAATGGTCGCCACCCATCGCTGCGTCTCAAAATCAACCAACGGAAAATACTCCACCTCGCCCTCCTCTAAAGGAGACTCAAAGAGCGAGCGATAAGTATATAGCTCGTCCTCCTCACCTCGGTATGGCAGGTCTATTTTTAGGTATCGGCACTGGGATTTTATGGTCTCTTTGGTTGGCTTGTGTTTCATTAATAGTAATTTATATAACCTCAAAGTTAACGAATATTTCAGTTCAAAACAAATGAATTGTAAATTATATCCTATCATAAAGGTTTACCACTCCTACACCCAACTCCTCAGCCTTACGCAACGTAGACCCAGTGCCACTGCGAGCTTTGCCGTTGTGGTAGGCGATGATTTTTGAGGCGTTTGTGAGCATAAAGTCGTTGCGGTCGTGGTAGGCTTGGTTGGTGTAGGTG
>JBCQVD010000128.1:0-4177 GCA_047173405.1 Rikenellaceae bacterium | reverse complement strand
CGTCGACTTACCGTGACTCTCTATAAGGTACGAGAATGGAAACATTGATGTATCGTGGTGCTGAGAGTGGTGCCCCTTGACCATTGTATAGGCACCCTCAATAGCAGGAGCCATGATATAAGCTCCACTAGCAAATTTACAACCCCTAGGATGTATAGATTGATGCACGGCGCCACTCTTAAAGAGGTGGTTACTTTGGTTCGAGCCACTTCCCGCATTAAAAAATGAGAACATACCTGCAATAAGCAGCGATGATTTATGGTGCGAGACAGTATACGGACCTGCAAAGATAGAGGCAGCCTCACCATTTTCGAGGTGCGAGTTCGCAAATATCAAAGAGTCGATCGCAGTAAACCCATTAGCTACAATGGCATTTTCACCAACCAACGAGCGCGTGAGTATTGCACCTGTGTCAACCCTTGCATTCTCTATAGCTATAAAATCCTGCAGTTTAACATCTACGCCAATATACGCGCCACTACCTATCGTAGCATTGCTAATTAACGAGGCTCCCTCAATCACAACCCCCGCTTCAATCCTCACCTCACGGATAAATTTTGCACCTATGATTTGCGCCCCCTCGCCAACATATCCTAGGTGTGAAGCGTGCTCTACGCTATAGTTATCCACCATCGCCTCTAGTTGCTTTACAAACTCACCTCGATGGCGCCACATTGCCCACAAGTAGGCAGTGTGTGCCCTTAGTTTACTATATATAGATACACTACGCCCCCCGCACTCGTTAACCACAGCGACCTTAACACCGTTACCAAAACAGCTAAGACCACGGCACTCTATCCTCGTCACTGTGTCGATGTTAACATCGCGAGCTAGAACGTAATTTGCAATCGTCGAGCTTGTAATCGTCACATTAGAACCTATATAAACCTCACCTTCAAAACGACACGCGAATAGTTGCGATGGATCAAAATCATCCGCAACTTTAACCTTTGCCCAATCCTGCGCAATACAACCGCGCCTTTGCAACTCCACTATCTCACCCGAGGTGAGATCTCTATATTTTGTTAGTATCTCCATTTTTTCAACACTCAATATCAATTAAACATACTCTATAAATTCGCCACTCTTATTCACGTAGCACCACTTATCACCCTTTAACACGCGAGCCACTGTACCTTGAAATGACTTCACTACACTGCACCCCTTGCAATTTATTACAACCTCTCCACTTTTATTGATGTAGAACCATTGCCCCTCTAACTCTACTGCTGCTAGTGATTCCCTAAACTCAAAAGCCTCATTAAAGATATAAGGAATAACAACATCCCCTTCTGCGGTTATATATCCGCAGTAACCCTCAAATATATCTACCTCTAGCACCACGTCCGACATATCCCGTTGTGTATAAATATACCCAAGAGCCTCTTTAAGCCCTCGGCACCTAACATCACCGCGCTCCAGCATCTTAGCTATACGGTAACGCGCCGCTAAACCTCTCCGACAAAGAGTCTCAACAACAACATCCAGCGCCCGTTTCCCCTCACCGCTCGCGATCCGTTGAGCATGAAGCAAAATTCCCTCACCCTCGCTATATCGTCCATATAACGTTGTGTCGATAGCCAACACCGCCAATGCCGTAGATATCAGCGCGATAGAGTAATCATCTGTATCTGCGTTAAAATGGCTAGCTGTTCGCTTTGGCGATTGAAAAGCTGCTGTACCTAACTCTAAACTCTGCTCACCCTCAAAATCACTTATATACTTAGCGTCATAATCTATAAGGTGAAGCTCTCCACTGGGTGTAACGAGTATATTGTCACCACTTAAATCTCCATGCGACCAATCACTGTTAAGTATCTCCAAAGCCAGCAGATCAAAGTTACGGCTTATCAATGCCATTCGCTCTTTATCTCCTCTCCGAGCAGCCTCCCTCACAGCTCCACCTAAGGGCTGACCATCTATCCACTCCAAAAGAACCACATCAATCCACTTCGCGGAGTGTGTTACCCCTTCAATAAAGAACTCTTGGGGATAGTGTCGCTCCCCATATATTTGCGACAGGCGACTATGCTCTCTTGTGTAACATCGCATAGAGCACCAACGTCCTGCATAAAACACCTTAAATACAACAACACTATTTCCTGAGTAGTAAAGAATCCGACCATCACGCTGCCGCCAAAACTTAAGATCTCCAAGTACTCTACATGTAGCCCCAAACTCTATCACAGACTCTAATACCTGAGTCACTAGAGATATCATAAATTACCCTCCTCGATTTATTGTATAACTATCAACCCTAACAACATAAATTTTATGTCAATTAGATTATAAACAAAGATACTATTTTTTATTGAAATTTAAAACATTTTATGTGCAATTTTATGTTAAAAACAGCCCAAATTTGGCATAAATGCCAAGTTTGAGCTACTCTAGTATTAAAATATTGATATATCTGATCTCCCTCTTGTCCCAGATATACTGTTGCACGCAACAAAAAGCGTTGAACAGAGCCTCACCTCCACGCCCAAGAGCACGAAGAACGAAGCCTTTATGGTGTGTTAGAGATACTCCAAAATTAATCTCTTTATGCGATTCTAATAGCTGATAAACCTCCTCCATCAAAACCGACACGTCACACTCCTCGGTTGTTTGAAATATGAGAGTTCCTTGATGAGTTGCCCCTTCAAGCAACCCGCAACCACGCAGTGGGGTAGTAGATGGCGTGAGTCGTAGTCTATCCATAAACCTTAAGTGACCACCCGAACGCACCTCGATATTGTTTGCAAACAATCTAAACTCAAACTCCTCACCATGATACTTACGCCCACAAGTAATTATCTCGCTCTGCAAAAACGAACTTCGCTCTCCAATATTAACCTTCGTGTGCGAAGTAAACGATGAGTTACGGTGCGGAACAATAGGGTGTGGCACCTGCGAGAAGTGTGCATCGTCACCAATATCTATACTCAGATATTGACTAGCTTCGCCCTCCATATCATATATGCGTTGATAGGATTGGGATTTAAGTTGTAGGCTAGCGCCACTATCTACACTCACCTCAATATCATACCTATCCCCACTCAACACCCCAGGAGAGGTCGTCATCTGCATTAGATATAGCGCACCATCACAAGCGAGCTGCCCCACCGATATCAACCGAAAGGGAGGAGTCACATAGAGACTCTTTATATAGCTACGCCCGCCCTTAGCGCACACCTCAAGGCGAATATTCGCCTCCATTATCGCACTAACTCTGGCTCTTCAATATCTTCCAAGAGCGCATATCGCTTAATCCAGCCAATCACCGAATCAAGCCCCTCGTCGCTCTTTAAGTTTGTAAAGACAAATGGTTTACCACCACGCATAAGTCGGGAATCACGCTCCATAACCTCGAGGCTAGCGCCAACATACGGAGCTAGGTCGATCTTATTTATAAGCAGTAGATCCGAACGTGTAATACCTGGACCACCCTTGCGAGGTATCTTCTCGCCCTCCGATACATCAATCACAAAGATACTTACATCAACCAAGTCGGGACTAAAAGTCGCCGAAAGATTATCTCCTCCACTCTCAATAAATATAATATCAATATCAGGGAAACGCTCAGCCATCTCCTCCACAGCCTCAAGGTTCATACTTGCATCCTCTCGAATTGCGGTATGAGGACAACCTCCCGTCTCAACTCCGATAATTCTATCGCTCGGCAGAGAGCTATTCTTGGTGAGAAACTCTGCATCCTCCTTAGTATAAATATCGTTGGTAATAACACCAACGCTATAATCGTTGCATATCTTGCGCGTCAAGCGCTCTAGTAGAGCAGTCTTACCTGAACCTACGGGTCCAGCTACTCCAATTTTTATATAATCTCTCTCTTTCATGTTTATGACATATATAGGCGTGAATACAATCTTTCGTGTTGCATACTCGCAATATCAAAACCCACAGCGCAGATACCTCGCATTTGAGGATCTAAAGCCACGGTATCATCTGTAATTGAGGGTAGTTCTTCTTCTACCTCAAATATAATATCTTGCCCACTTAACTGACCTAATGGTATTAGTTTCACCGCATTTGTAACCATGCAGACCATCGAGTTATAGTAGAACGACAAGAGCGTATCATAGAGCGACAACTCCATTATCGCCGCAATAGCTCCATAAATGATAGGGTAGTGCCCGCCCCTCTCTTTAATCAACTGTTGCAGATGCTCAACGCC
>JBCQVD010000024.1:0-23233 GCA_047173405.1 Rikenellaceae bacterium | reverse complement strand
ACGACCTTGGCGCGGGCGGGATGTCTGCTCGCTAGTCCCCTTTGCGCGCCTAAGAGAGAGGGGCGAAGCGGTAAAGTATGTCGGCATCAAGCTAGTTGCTATAACCCTTCAAGTTGGGTTTAGTTTTGGCTTTGGCTTTGCAGGGCTATACGCTTCGGAGTTTGGTGTTGGGTGGGCACTTGTCGCCAACCTGATATCGAGCGCAATAGCGTGGGGAGTAGTTATTTTCAGCATTAAAAGACCGAGCCTCGCAATTGACAAAGCTCTTCTGCGCTCAATTCTCATCTACTCGACACCGCTGCTACTGAGCGGTATCGCGGGCACAGCGTCGGATTTCATCGACCGCCAGATGATTAAGTATATCATCCCACAAGGCGCCATGGCGCAGCTCGGCATCTATGGTGCAGTGGCGAAGATCGCTGTGGTGATGACCCTCTTCACGCAGATGTATCGCCTCGCCGCAGAGCCTTTCTTCCTCTCGAACTTCAAGAAGGAGGACTTCAAGGAGTTGAACGCTGCGGTGATGAAGTACTTTATAATGGCTTCGATGTTTATATTCTTGGGCATAGCACTCTTCCGCGACCTCTTTGCTCTGATCGTGGGAGGAGATTATCGTGAGGGCATATATATCTTGCCTGTTATCCTTGGCGCCAATATCTTGATGGGCGTATGGCTCAACCTCTCGTTTTGGTACAAGAGGGAGGAGCGCACCAACTACGCGCTCTACATAACGCTCTCGGGTGTGGTGGTGGCTATTCTCGCCAACCTCGCCCTGGTGCCTCGTTGGGGATACTTCGGAGCTGCGTGGGCGAGGCTACTGAGCGAGGGTGTGATGTGTGCGGTGAGCTACTACCTCTGCATGCGCCACTATCCAACCCCCTACAACATAAGACGAATTGTGGAGTATGTAGCGCTCGCGCTGCTTCTATATGCTGGGTGTGAATACATCGCCGAGCACCACACACTAGATATTTTGACAAGTTCAGCCATCTCGGTGGTGGCTATAACGATATATTCACTCTTCGCCATTTGGCACGAGAAGATCGACGTAGTGGCAATGCTGCGAAGTATAATAAAGAGATAGAGAGGATGAGGTTTGCGGATGTTATAGGACACAGCGAGCTTAAGGCTCAACTTCGTGCGGCTGTACGCGCGGGGCGCATTAGCCATGCCCAGATCTTCAATGGTCGAGCGGGCTATGGAACGCTCCCTCTCGCCCTTGCCTATGCGCAGTATGTCAACTGCCCGCACCGCACGCAGGAGGATTCATGCGGCGAGTGCCCTTCATGTGTACAGATCTCCGAACTTTCACACCCCGACCTACATTTTGTGATGCCCACCAACAAGGCGGGCAAAAAGGCTGGCGAGGTGACCCTCAGCGACGACTTCGTAGCTCAGTGGCGAGCGCTAGTCACACAGAGAGGGGGCTACTTAAGCGCCGAGGAGTGGTACGCTTCGCTCGACCTAGGCAAGACTCTCATGGGGGTGATATCGGCTAAAGAGACCGACTCGATAGTCAAGAAATTGAGCTTCAAGAGCTACACGGGAGGTTATAAGATAGTGGTTATTTGGCAGGCGGAGATACTCAACGAGCAGGCTTCCAACAAGCTACTCAAACTCCTCGAGGAGCCTTGGGAGCGCACGCTCTTTATCCTTATTACCGAAAATGCGGATCGACTCCTTGAGACTATACGTTCGCGCTGCCAACGCCTCGACGTGCGAGCCATCCAGAGCGATGAGCTAACGCACTACGTAGCAGAGCAGGGCGCAAGCGACACCCAGAAGCTCAAGAGCCTCGTGCGGCTCTCGGGGGGCGACATCACAACACTTCGCACGCTGCTCGAGGGGCAGAGCGACAGCCAGAGAACCGAGAACTTCGCGCTCTTCACATCCCTAATGCGTCTATGCTACAACGATAAACACTTAGAGCTACTGGAGTGGGCAGAGGAGGTCTCTGCGCTTACGCGTGATGCTCAACGCTCGATGCTCACATACTCTCTCTCGATGCTGCGCGAAGCGTATATTATACACGCAGGAGTTGAAGAAATTAGTTATCTTTGGGGCGAAGAGTCATCGTTTTGCTCAAAATTTGCACCCTTTATAGGTAACCAGAATATTGAATTTCTAATGGGCGAGATCGAGAACGCAATGCGACAGATCAACCAGAACGGCAATGCGACAATTATATTTACTCACTTTGCTCTTACGGTAAGTAAGCAGATCAATCGACTAAAGTAGAGATGGCGGAGCGTAAAGAGATAATACTACTTATGGGGGGTAACCTTGGCGACACAAAGGGTTACTTCGACCACGCGCGCAGACTAATCGAGCAACAGGTAGGGAGCATTGTGGAGCACTCAGAGATCCTAAGCACCGAGGCTTGGGGCTTCGAGGCGTCAACCACCTTTCTCAACCAAGCGCTTAAGGTAAGGAGCACACTCTGCGCCGAGAGAGTTCTCGCGGAGGTGCTCAAGATCGAGCATGAGGTGGGGCGCAACCGCACACGAGAGGCGCAGCAACGCCACGCGGATGGGCAAGAGTATGCCTCACGCATTATCGACATAGATATTATCACCTACGCTCAAGAGGTTATCTCGCTTGACAGGCTCACCATACCCCACAAGTTGATGCACCGTCGCGAGTTTGTCCTAGAGCCAATGGCGCAGATCGCAGCCTCTTGGCAGCACCCACTACTTGGTCGCAATACCTTGGAGCTGCTCAAAGATTTAAAAAATAACACACTATGAGACACTTTCTAATCTTTATCCTCTCAGCACTTACGCTTACCTCTTGTCTTCAAACCGATTTGGAGTACAACACAGAGCTAGTTATATCACCCTACAACCAAGTGACAAGCAGCGATGAGTATGTCACTCTCGACGGATGTATCGCCTACGCCTTTGAGCCTGTAGACCTCGAAGAGTGGTACATAGCCTCATACGAGGATGCACTATCGGGACGTCTCACCAGCCTCTCGACAGGTGAGAGTTTAGAGGCTTTTGCCAAAAGCGAGAACTACGCGTCCGAGAGTGTCGCCTCCTCGTCGATATCTATGCGCATTGACCGCGAAGAGATACTTATACTAGTCATTAATACACAAAACACAAGCTACGCTTACGCCTACTACGAGGTGGGTGTTAATATCGCAACAACATATATCACCGTTACTTTCTACGAGTGGTATAGCGGCACTTACAGCTCGGGGGATTGGGTCTATAACAACCCTGAACTGATCGAGGATTAAACAAAATTAGAAGAGTATGAAATCAAAAAATAGAGTTATTCAAGCCCTCCAGTTAACCATCGCAGCGCTCTTTGCGTGCGCCTTCTTGGTTCGCTGCGCCTCGATGATGACCCCCGAAGGAGGTCCTCGTGATACTCTGGCACCAGTAATTGTGGCTATGAGCCCCGACAACTTCACGACTAACTTCAAAGATAAGAAGATATATATTGAGTTCAATGAGTTTATTCAGCTCAAAGATCAACAAAAGGAGTTCTTCGCGTCGCCCTCAATGAAGACCAAACCCAGCGTACAGATAAAAGGGCGCGGCATAGAGGTCACTCTCCCCGACTCTCTGACGCCCAACACGACCTACGCGCTCAACTTCGGCAGCTCCATACGTGACAACAATGAGGGCAACCCGCTCTACTCTATGCGCTACGTCTTTTCGACGGGCGATGTGATAGATTCACTTATGCTCTCGGGATATGCCGAGGATAACTTCAAATCGGACTCGGTGAGTGGCGCGCTGCTCTTCTTCTTCGAAAAAGATTCGCTCGACATAACCCCCGACTATGACTCTACGCTATTCAACCGCACCCCTGCGGTGATTGCTAAAGCGGAGAACAACGGTATCTTCCTCGCTCAGAACTTGAAGGCTAAAGAGTATAAGATATACGCCATAGATGACACAAACAACAACTTCATCTACGAGCCTGGGGTCGACAAAGTGAGCTTTAATAAGACGCTACACAACCCTGCCCAGATGCCTCAGTTCGCTATCTGGTTGGACTCTATACGTAACTACATCGTAGCTCAACCACAGGTACACTTCCGACTATTCACCGACAAGGCGTTTAGCCGCCAAATTCTCGATAATAGCGCTCGACCACTCCAGAATAAGGCGATGCTATACTTCAGTGGCGAGAACCCCACAATAGAGTCTATACGCTTCGACTCTATCCCCAACGACAAAATCATCCTCGAGCCTCAGGGCACCTCTCGTGATACCGTTGTGGTGTGGTTTAATGTCCAACCAAGCCTACTCCCCGACACAATACGCGGAGAGGTCACATACCTCAAACACGACTCCATCAGAGTCCTTCGCAGTACAACCGAGCCTCTGAGGTTATCATGGCGCAAGGTGGAGAGTCGCGAAAAGAAGAAGGAGAAGGAGCAGCAAGAGAGAGCTAAGCGTAAAGCCGCAGCGAGCGGCGAGAAGTATGAAGAGCCTAAGGCAGAGAATCCTTTTGCTATGAGGATAACAACAAAGAAGAATTTAACGCCTAAGAAACCTATAACTTTCGAGACTACGTACCCGCTATCGAAGATCAACACCGACTCGATATCGTTGAGTTACATGATGCCCGACAGTATCACCTACCCTCTGCGCTTTCGTGTCGAACGAGATAGTGTGAAGCTCACTCGCTACCACATATATGCCGATTTCAATATAGAGGAGGCAAACTATAAGCTACTCTTCAAGAGCGGAGCACTTGAGAATATAGCCTTCGAAAAGAGTGACTCGCTAAGTAGCCGATTTGCTATCACTAAGCGTAAAGAGGCATCTACCGTTACCACCCGAATAAAACGAGATGCTGGTGATAGATCTTTCTACAACCTCGACATCACAGACTCAAAAGGCAATATTATTAGTGGTGTGAATAACATCAAAGATGGCTCAACGTTCTTTGATTATATACCCGTTGGTACTCTTAAGATCCGCGTAACTCAAGACCTCGACCGCAACGGAGTATTCAGCGATGGAGACCTCGTAAAGCAGCGTCAACCCGAGCGTGTGGTCTATGTCGAACAAGATGGTAAGAATAGCTTCGACACCAAAGCAAACTGGAGTTACGAGTTTGACGTTAACCTCTCGGAGCTATTTGCCGAGGAGGATATGCAGCGACTCAACGAACGTCTCGAAAGGGAGGAGAGCGCACGCATCAAGAAGGAGCAACAGGATAAGATAGAGAAACAGAAGAACGACTCTAGCTCCGCAAGCCAAGGCTCCATGTTTGGAGGGGCTATTGAGAATGTAGGTAACCAAATTAATTCATTCTAAAACAATGAAAAAACAGATTGCTTTAACCCTTATAGCACTACTTTGTAGCTGCTCACTGCAGCTCATGGCACAGCATACCATCGGTATCGCTACGGGTATCGGTAGCGCTAGCTTCCGTCCCTATCCCGACCAGGAGACTCAATCGGTTACGGGAGGAGCGGTCTATACGCTATCGTGGCGCTACTATAGCCTTCAACGCAGCGTCGGTGCCATAGGTATCGACGTGGAGTATATGCAACGAGGATTTGCTTTTGTGCAGAACTCGGCATCGGTCACAATGGGCGCCGACCCGCTTGTCTACACACGTAGGATCAACTCCATAATGGTTCCATTTATATGGCAACCTCACGCCTACTTCTTCAACCATCGTCTCCGCGTTATGCTCGAAGCGGCAGCTACACTGAGCTACGACCTATCATCAACCTACGAAAATGAGTGGGCTGAATATTACAATGCAGCAGATTGGGAGGGCACTTACGAATATAAGACAGCACGCGACAACCGCCTAGGGTATGGTCTTATGGGCGGCTTTGGTGCCAGCTACCTCGTGGGGCGCTACGAGATAATGTGCCGCGCACGCTACTACTTCGGCTACTCGGATGTGGTACGCAACAGAAACATCTACGCGAACAATGACTCGGATGGCTCCGAGAACCCATTCTGGGATACGCCTCAACGCTCGCCACTCGACAATATCACAATAAGCGTAGGTCTCAACTACCGACTAGGCAAGGGCGATGGTTTCGATGTTTGGAAGGTAAAGAGAGTCAAGCGCGAAAAGATAAACGATGGCTTCAACTACATTGATAGCAAGAGCATCCTAAAGAAGGATAGCGACGACAATAACGACAACAATAACCCTAATAAAAGGCGATAACAATGGAGACAACACGTCAACAAAAGATTTCAAAACAGATACAGCGCGATGTAGCTGATATTTTTCAGCGCGAGCACCGCGAACTATTCAAGGGTCTACTTATCACTGTCACTGCGGTGAGGGTATCGCCCGACTTTGCATACGCCAAGATCTATGTTAGTGTCTTCCCCTTTGAGAGAGGCGAGGAGGTTATCTCAACCCTTAAGCGCGAGAACTGGGCTATCCGCAAAGCTCTAGGTAGCCGCATTAAGAACCAACTAAAGATAGTTCCCGAGATAGAGTTCTTTATTGATGACTCGCTCGAATATATCGAGAATATCGACAAGGCAATCAATAGCTCTAAGTAACTCTGTAAAGATGTTTCTCTTCGCACGAAGATATCTCTTTTCTCCTAAATCTCACTCGATGGTCAACATCATCGCTTCAGTGAGCCTACTCTCTGTGTCTACACCTATAGCTGCTGTGATTATCCTTCTGTCGATATTTAATGGTTTTGGAGCACTCATCAATGATATCAACTCAGCCATTGATGCCGATATCACGGTGCGCGCCTCGCGCTCGGGTGTGCTTCTTAATGTCTCGCAGCTAGACACGCTTAAGCTACGACGCATGGAGGGTGTCGAGGGGCTAGCGCTTATGTGCGAGCAGAGTGTTCTGCTAGAACATAACGGTAACCAGACGCTACTGAAACTCCGCGGTATAGACAAGCACATTGAGAGTGTCAACAACCCCGCGCAACACGCTTCGGTGGGAGTTTTCGAGACTGAGCTAGGGGATCTGGATCGTATCGTGGTGAGTAACACAACAGCCAACAGGCTCAAAATAACCAACCTAAGCGAGACCTATATTAAGATATACGCTCTTTCAGAGTCTAAGTTCTCGGGGATGCTGCCAATGGTTAACTTCGCGCAAGATAGCGCCAAAGTAACGGGCACGTATAGGCTCGATGCCCAAAGCGAAGAGCTATACGCCTTCACCTCACTGAGGCTTATGGAGCGCCTTAGCTCAAGTGACGAGGGTAGCTTCACCGACCTTGTGATAAAGCTGCGCGAAGGGGTAAACCACCAACACTTCGCCTCGACGTTAGAGCGTGAACTGGGTGACGACTTCAAGGTGTTGACCAAAGTCCAGCTCAACCCAATGATCTACGACATCATAAAGTACGAGAAGATGGGCATAATATTAATAAGTTCAATGGTTATGTTACTCGCCGCCTTCTCGCTTATTGGATCTATCGCCATGCTTATTATCGAGAAGCGCTCGGAGTTTATTACACTGCGCTCGATGGGGGCTACGTGGCAATATATTAGGGGAATCTTTATCTGCGAGGGTCTACTTCTGTCGGGCGTAGCTTCAATATGCGGCGCTATCGTTGGCGTAGGATTCACTCTGGCTCAGGAGTGGTGGGGATTTATAAAGATACCATCCGAGAACTTTATGATAACGGCGTACCCCATAGAGCTTCGAGTGGGTGATGTCGTGGCAACACTCTCCATATCGCTTATCATCACCGTGACTCTAAGTTATATCGTTAGTAAAGAGATGGTCAAAAATAGATAATTATATGAAAAAGATACTCAACAGATTTATACTTACACTCGCCATTGTGTGTAGTGGTTGCGTGAGCCATACTATCATATCGGACAACGAGTTAACGGATATATTCCACGACGCGTACCTCGTAAATGCGTATATCAATATCGAGAAGCTACCTGTCGACTCGCTGAAGATATACGAACCCATATTCAATAAATATGGCTACACGAGTGACGATGTTAAGTACACCATTGGTAACTTCTCGAAGCGCAAGAGTGCCCGCCTGGGTGATATTGTCGAGCGCGCAATTACACGCCTTGAGGCTAGAGGCAAGGAGCTAGATTATGAGGTCTCTATACTCGACACCATTGACGCCACAGCGGTACGTCGCCTAAGTAGAGTGGTCGCCAGAGACTCCATAATTAAACTATATAGGCTCAAAGACACCACGAAGATGGAGTTTACAATAGAGGGTATTGATGTAGGAAGCTACTCTATAGAGTTCGACTACCTCATAGATTCACTCGACAAGAACGTAGGTAGCTACTGCACCGCCTTGTGGTTCGAGGGAGAGGCACTCGACAGGAACAACGAACCCATAAAGAGGCAGATCACAACAATCTACCTTACGCGCGGAGGCATTAAGAATGCCCGCCGAACGGTCAAGGCTGACTCTGCGTACAAACGCATGGTAATCAAGGCGGTTAATACCTTGGAGAAGAGTAACACCCCCCACGTCACAATTCGCGACCTTGAGGTTAAGTATACCCCCTCCGCTGAGATAGCGACACAAGAGCTATTTGAGCAGATGACCACCATTAATATCTTTAGTGATGAGTTGCTACCCTCACAAAATAGCCTCTAATCTACTCCTCTCGAAGGGCGAGTTTATCAAGAACCCACTTGTCGAGGTCGACGCGTCGGGGCGAATTCTCAGCGTCGAGAGCTACACAACCCTCGATGGCATTGCCCACACGGAGTTCTATTCAGGCGTTATGTGCGCAGGCTTCGTCAACGCACACTGCCACCTCGAACTAAGTTATCTACACTCCCTCATAGAGCCTAAATTAGGGTTTGCACACTTCGCGCGCTCCATAGGCGAGCTACGCACTAAGAGCACCCTTGGGCAGCGACTTCGAGCAATCGAGATCGCCGACATCAAAATGAGAAGTGAAGGGATAGCGGGTGTTGGAGATATCGTAAATGGCGACACTACGCTTGAGTGCAAAGCTAAAAGCCCGATCAAATACCACAACTTTGGCGAACTCTTCGGTCTCAACACAACATCGTGTGATAGTCTGTCGTGGATCCATGAGCTACCACACTCTTCACTCACCCCACACTCAATATACTCGCTCAACGACCAGCTATTTAGAGATATCTGCACACAAAATCCACAGGCACCGCTCTCTATTCACTTTATGGAGAGCACAAGCGAACTAGAGCTATACTCCAAGCAGGGGGCACTATGGAGATGGTACGAAGCGGTTGGCTTTGAGTGCGACTTCCTGCACTATGGCTCACCCGCACGGCGCATCATTGAGAGCATACCCAAGGATCGCAGCGTGATGCTCATACATAACTGTTGCGTCCGCGAAGAGGACATCGACCTTATTTTGGGTCACTTCACAGCCCCCGTCTATTGGGTGCTCTGCCCTCGCTCCAACGACTATATATCATCTCTCACCCCACCCACGGAGCTACTACGCCGCAAAGGGGCTAACATCTGCATCGGCACCGACTCCCTCGCCTCAAACCACTCGCTATCGATTTTGGAAGAGATCCGCGCACTAGGCGACACGATGCCTCTAGGCGAAGCGCTCGATGCCGCCACACGCGTGGGTGCCCATGCACTCGGGTTCGAGGAGCTAGGCGAGATCGAAGTGGGTCGACGCCCAGGTATCAACATACTCTCAGGGGTCGACTATAAGAGTATGCGCTTAACCGCCAACTCCACTATAACACCTGTTGTTAGTAGTTAAATTTTGGGATTGTTATCTAGCATTAAACACTTAACACTCAACATTAAACACTTAACACTCAATACTTAACAACTAATCTCTAGCAGGCAGCGTCTCGATCTTGCGGGCAACGATCTCTGCTGCCATAGCGACCAGCTCGGCGCAGGGGCGTTTCTTTGTGGGCTTCCACCCCTCGACCTCTTCGCGGATGGGGGCTAGACCCAACAGCTCGCGGCAGACGATAGATCCGTTGGCGCTACGGAACTCACCGCAAAGAGATTGCACGAAGGTGTAGTTATCCTTTTTGGACTGTGCGTCACTCGGGTCATAGCACGGCACGAGCTTGCCCGCCACGAGCGCCATGCCGCTCACCGCACCGCACACCTCACGGAGGCGACCCAGACCGCCACCAAATGGAGCTGCGAGAGTCGCTAAGGAGTTTTCGTCGAGTTCCATAATATCTTCAAAAGCAAGCACAACCGACTGTGCACAATTATATCCTTTGGCGAAGTAATCCCTCGCTGCGGAGACCCTTTGGTTTACCTCTACGACCATTATTTTATTAATTTGGTTAATTATCTGCTCAAAAGTATAAAATTTTTAGGTATAATAGTATTAATTAAAAAATAAAGAGTACCTTTGGCGCACAATATGACACTCAAACGTTACGATAATCTGCGTGTCTTGGTAAGAAATCATTTCTCTTTAAGTAGCCAAGCACTCGTTGATAAAGCGTTGGAATTTGCCGCCGAGCGACTGTCGGGTCTCTCACGTTATGATGGCAGTCCGATGCTTGATCACAGTGTGGGTGTGGCAATAATTGGAATCAACGAGATCGGTCTAGGGCGTAGGTCTACGCTCTCAACAATACTTCACGACACAATACGTATCGCCAACAAAGAGGGCGAAAGCGAGGAGGCTCTCCTTGAACTAAGTCAACAGATTAAAGAGTTATTTGGCGAAGAGGTGCTCGGCATCGCTATGGGTCTTGCATCCATCTCGGAGATTAAGCTTAAGACCGACAACGAGCAGGCTGCCAACTTCCGCGAACTTATTATCTCCTACTCGACAGATCCGCGCGTGATACTTATCAAGATGGCGGATAGGTTGGAGGTGATGCGTCAATTAGAGATCTTCCCACACGAGAAGCAGCTCACTAAGAGTTGGGAGAGCCTCAACCTATATGCTCAGATTGCCCATAAGCTGGGTCTCTACCAGATCAAGTCGGAGCTAGAGGATCTAGCGCTTAAGTATCTCGACCCTGAGAGCTACCAAACCATCACACAGAAGCTACGCGATGGGGAGGCTCAAAGACTTGCCTTCATAAATAAGTTTATCGAACCACTCCAGCAGAGGCTCGACACCAACGATATCAAGTACCACATCAAGAGTCGCACGAAGTCGATATACTCGATATGGAACAAAATAAAGAACAAAGGTATCCCGTTTGAGAAGATCTACGATATATTTGCCATTAGGATCGTTGTCGATGATTGCCCCGTACCAGACGAGAAGAGGGTTTGTTGGAGCGTCTACTCTATTGTGAGCGATGTCTACACACCCAACCCCGAGAGGTTGAAGGATTGGATCACAATACCCAAGTCCAACGGCTACGAGTCGCTCCACACAACGGTGGCTGCGGGCGATGGTCGCTGGGTCGAGATTCAGGTGCGCACAAGTCGTATGGACTCGATCGCTGAGCGCGGAATTGCGGCACACTGGAAGTATAAAGGTGTCAACCAAGGGGCTGAAAGCTCTGAGGTGTGGCTTAGTCGCCTGCGCGAGCTGATGGAGGCGAGCACCGAGGGTATAGCCGACCGCTTTGACGCCAAACCTACCTCAAGCGAGATATTTGTATTTACACCCAACGGCGATATACGTAAGCTACGCAAGGGAGCCACGCTTCTCGACTTCGCCTTTGATATACACTCGAACATCGGCGCTACGTGCGTTGGAGGACGCGTCAACTCACGCGCGGCATCAATCAGCGAGGAGTTGAAGAGTGGCGACGTGGTGGAGATTCAGACACAAAAGAACCAGAAGCCCAAAGCTAGCTGGCTCAATATAACCGTTACGAGCAAGGCGCGCAATAGGATCAAGAGCCTACTTAGGGAGGAGTCTGCCAAGAGTGCGAGCATTGGACGCGAGGAGCTAGAGCGCAAGATACGCAACTGGAAGATAGCGACGACGATAGACGATGCAGTGGTCTTTTTGTGCAAGCACTACAAGCTCAAGACAGCCACCGAGCTATATGAACTTATCGCTACGCAGAAGATAGATATCTCGCTGCTCAAGGAGCTACTTCAGAAGTATGTCTCGGGCGAGATCGACGACGAGCGACGCGCCGCAGCTGCGGAGATGGAGCGTCTGAAGCTCAAGAATAAGAGCGAGCAGGCGGCACTCAACGCTAAGAATACTGATGATGACGCTCTGATTATAGAGTCGGGGATCTCGCAGTTGGAGTATAAGCTAGCGCGCTGCTGTAACCCCATAAAGGGGGATCGGGTCTTTGGTTTTATAACCATCTCGCAGGGTATAACCATCCACCGCGAAGATTGCCCCAACGCAGCTCGTCTAAGGCAACAGTACCCATACAGAGTAATGGAGGCTAAGTGGCGAGAGAACGCTTCGGGTGCTTTTATTGCTAACATAGCCATCATCGCAAAGGATACGCCTGGTGTGATGAACCAGATAACCGACATGGTGGAGCGCGAGTTACAGCTCAAAGTGCGCTCGTTTAACTTCTCATCACGCTCGGACGGAACCTCGGCAGGAAGCGTGAGTGTAGAGGTGCCTAGCACAGGTATTATTGACACCATTATTCACTCCATACTAAGAGTTAAAGGGGTGATTAAAGTATATAGAACTAACAAAAATTAAAACAACACATTTTATCTTTTTAAGAGAGTGAATACCAAGAGTAAAAATATTAAGGTGAGGTTTGCCGAAGATGGCGACACTAAAAACTCACAGCTTATCTGCGACCTAATCTATGAGTCGGCGCTACAACGTGGTACTGGTATTGCCAAGCGCTCACCAGAGTATATCTCACAGAAGATTACCGACGGGAAGGCGGTAGTGGCGATGGACGATGATAGACTCGTCGGATTTAGCTATATTGAGACTTGGGGTCATGGCGACTATGTTGCCACCTCTGGACTTATTGTTGACCCTGAGTATCGACACTTTGGTCTTGCTAAAGAGATCAAGAACAAGACCTTCGAGCTAGCTCGCAAGCGCTACCCTAAGGCAAAACTATTCAGTATCACCACCTCTCTGCCAGTGATGAAGCTAAACTCCAACCTAGGCTATAAGCCTGTTACATTCTCGGAGCTTACCGACGATGAGCAGTTCTGGAAGGGTTGCGAGGGTTGTTGTAACTACGACATCCTGCAACGCAACGGACGTCGCATGTGCTTGTGCACTGGCATGTTGTATGACCCGAATAAGCAGAACCACGAAAATTCTAGGATCTCACCTTACAAGATGTTACTAAAAAACAGAATTCAAAAAATATTTAATCTAAAATAATAAAACAATGGGAAAGAAGAGAGTTCTTTTGGCTTTTAGCGGAGGTTTGGATACATCCTTCTGCGTAAAATATTTGAGTGATGAGTGTGGTTACGAGGTACACACTGCCGTAGCTAACACTGGAGGCTTCGACAAGGAGGAGTTGGCACGCATCGAAGAGCGAGCTCTCTCTCTTGGTGCTGCGTCACACGCTTCACTAGATGTAACTACGGAGTACTACGAGCGTAGTATTAAGTATATGGTATATGGTAATGTACTTCGTAATGGTACCTACCCTATCTCTGTCTCTTCGGAGCGTATCTTCCAAGCGATCGCTATTATCAACTACGCTAAGCAGATCGAGGCTGACGCGGTGGCTCACGGTTCAACAGGTGCGGGTAACGACCAAGTTCGTTTCGACCTTACTTTCGAGATCCTTGCTCCAAATATCGAGATCATCACCCCTACACGCGATATGGTTCTTACTCGTGAGTACGAGATCAACTACCTTAAGGAGAGAGGCTACGTAGCTGACTTCACTAAGATGGAGTACTCTATCAACAAGGGTCTTTGGGGAACATCAATCGGTGGTAAGGAGACTCTCAAATCAGAGCAAACACTTCCCGAGAGCGCTTACCCTTCACAGGTGACAGCCAGTGGCGAGGAGTCGCTTAAGATCACATTCGACAAGGGTGAGATCGCAGCTATCAACGGCAAGGCCGTAGAGGATAAGGTTGCAGCGATTGTTGAGTTGGAGGCTATATGCGCTAAGTATGGTATTGGTCGTGATATGCACATCGGTGACACGATCATCGGTATCAAGGGTCGTGTAGGCTTCGAGGCTGCGGCACCAATCGTAATTATCGCAGCACACAAGATGCTTGAGAAGCACACGCTAACTAAGTGGCAGCTCTACTGGAAGGAGCAACTTTCAACATGGTACGGTATGTTCCTTCACGAGGCTCAATACTTGGAGCCAGTGATGCGCGATATCGAGAAGTTCTTGGAGCACTCTCAAGAGAATGTATGTGGTACAGTGGAGGTTATGCTTCGCCCACTTGGTTACACTCTTGTAGGTGTTGATTCAACTTTCGACCTTATGAAGACCGATTTTGGTGAGTATGGCGAGGTTAATAAGGCTTGGAGCGCAGACGATGTGAAGGGCTTTACTAAGATCCTTGGCAACCAGATGAAGATTTTTTATAACGTGCAAAAACGTAACGAGTAATGATTAAAGTAGGTGTAATTGGTGGCGCTGGCTACACGGCAGGTGAACTTCTAAGAATACTTATCAACCACCCCGAGGTGGAGATCAAGTATGTCCACTCAACAAGTAATGCTGGCAACGCTGTAAGTTCTGTACACGGAGGACTCATTGGTGATACTTCGCTCAACTTTAGCGAGACTTATGATTTCGACTCAATAGATGCCCTTTTCCTCTGCTCGGCACACGGTCAAAGCCGCGCGTTCCTATGCGAGAACAAGGTGCCTGAGAGGGTTAAGATCATCGACCTTGCTCAGGATTTCCGCGACGAGAGCGATGGCTTTGTCTATGGACTCCCTGAGATCAACCGCGAGAGAATCCGCACAGCTAATAAGGTAGCCAATCCAGGTTGTTTCGCTACGGCTATTCAGTTGAGTGTGCTTCCGCTAGCGGCTAAGGGGCTTATCGAGGATGAGATCCACATCACAGCGATCACTGGTTCGACAGGTGCTGGCGTTAAGCCATCGTCAACCACTCACTTCAGCTGGAGAACAGACAATATTTCGGTGTATAAGAGCTTCGAGCACCAACACCTAATCGAGATTGGCCGCACGTTCAAGAGCATGCAGGAGGGTTTTGACTTCGATGTTAACTTTGTGCCTATGCGTGGCGACTTCGCGCGCGGTATCTTTGTGAGCATGTATATCAACTCGTCGCTCACTCAAGATGAGGCAACAGAGCTATTTAGCGACTTCTACGCAAGTGCTGAGTTTACACACTATACCGACAAATACCCAGACCTAAAGCAGGTGGTCAACACCAACAAGGGTATTGTTTCGGTTAAGAAACATGGCAAGAAGCTACACGTAGTGAGCGTTATCGACAACCTACTCAAGGGTGCATCGGGACAGGCGGTTCAGAACATGAACCTAATGTTTGGACTCGACGAGGGTTGCGGTGTGAGATTGAAGCCTAGCGGGTTCTAATCTATTTAGAAACTGTTTTTACAATTTGAAAGGGCGGGTGATACGTAGTGTATCATCCCCCTTTTGACACAAAAATAAAGAGATGAAACTTTTTGATGTATACCCACTCTACGACATCGAGCCAATCAAGGGTGAAGGCAACTATGTCTATGACACTAAGGGTACTAAATACCTCGACCTCTACGGAGGTCACGCAGTGATCTCGATTGGTCACTGTCACCCTCACTATGTTGGAGCGCTAACCGACCAGCTCACAAAGCTCGGCTTCTACTCCAACTCGGTACAAAACAGTCTTCAAGTGCGCTTGGCGGAGCTTCTAGGTGTCGCTTCGGGATACACCGACTACAACCTATTCCTTGCCAACTCGGGCGCTGAGGCTAACGAGAACGCTATCAAGGTGGCTTCGTTTGCTAAGAACAAAGCTAAGGTTCTAGCCTTTGGCAAGGCGTTCCATGGTCGTACTTCGGGAGCTGTTGCTCTAACCGACAACCCTAAGATCAACGCCCCATTCAACCGCACAAGCAATGTTGAGTTTGTGCCGCTTGGCGATATCGAGGCTGTGGAGGCTAAGCTTAAGGGCGGCGAGTTTTGCGCAGTTATAATCGAGGGTATTCAGGGTGTAGCTGGTATACAGACCCCAAGCAATGAGTTTATGTGCGCGCTTCGTGCTAAGTGTACGGAGTATGGCGTGGTGTTGATCCTCGATGAGATACAGTCTGGATATGGTCGTACGGGTAAGTTCTTCGCTCACCAATACTCGGGCATTAAAGCCGATATAGTAACCACAGCTAAGGGTATGGGTAACGGATTCCCTATCGGAGGTGTTATCATCTCACCAGAATTCGAGGCTAGCTACGGTATGTTGGGAACCACTTTTGGAGGTAACCACCTAGCTTGTGTCGCTGCCATTGCCGTGTTGGAGGTGATGGTCAAGGAGTCACTCGTTGAGAATGCCGCTAAGGTGGGTGAGTACCTACTCGGTGAGCTAAACAAGATAGATGGACTTAAGGATGTGCGCGGTCGTGGACTTATGATTGGCGTAGATATCGAGGGTTCAGCCTCGGAATTCCGCAAGCGTCTACTCTTCGAGAAGATGATATTTACGGGTGGCGCAGGTGCCTCAACGGTGCGTCTACTCCCACCTCTAACGATCACTATGGAGGAGGCTCAATACTTTATCGAAACCCTTAAAACACTACTCTAGGATATGAAGAAGTTTACAACTGTAGCCGATATTGGTGACCTCAAAAAGGCAGTCAAGGAGGCTTTGATGGTTAAGAACCACCGATACGCATACAAGCACCTAGGCGAGAACAAGACCCTTATGATGGTATTCTTTAACTCTAGCCTACGCACACGTCTAAGCACCCAAAAGGCGGCGATGAACCTCGGCATGAATGTTATGGTTTTGGATGTCAACCAGGGAGCCTGGAAGCTCGAGACTGAGCGCGGCATGGTGATGGATGGCGACAAGGCGGAGCACCTTCTGGAGGCGATCCCAGTGATGGGTTCATACTGCGATGTGATTGGTGTTCGTTCGTTTGCGCGCTTCGAGAGCAAGGAGGATGATTATAGCGAGAAGGTTATCGAGCAGTTTATCAAATACTCTGGTCGTCCAGTCTTTAGCATGGAGGCATCAACACGCCACCCACTTCAGAGCTTTGCCGACCTAATCACCATCGAGGAGCACAAGACCAAGGAGCGCCCTAAGGTTGTCCTCACATGGGCACCCCACCCTAACGCTCTACCTCAGGCGGTACCTAACTCTTTCACGGAGTGGATGATCGCTGCTGACTATGATTTTGTTATCACTCACCCCGAGGGTTATGAGCTTGATGAGAGCTTCACCCGTGGCGCGCGTATCGAGTACGATCAGCGCAAAGCATTTGAGGGTGCAGATTTTATATACGCCAAGAACTGGGCTGCTTACAGCGACCCTAACTACGGTAAGGTACTTAGCCGCGATAGAGATTGGACTGTCGACGAGGAGAAGATGGCGCTGACCAACAACGCCCACTTCATGCACTGCTTGCCTGTTCGTCGTAATATGATCGTCACCGACGATGTTATCGAGAGCGAGAGGTCACTCGTGATCCCTGAGGCTGCAAACCGTGAGATCTCGGCACAGGTTGTACTTAAAAGAATTTTGGAGGGGCTACAATAGATGGAGAAGATTACAGTAGTAAAGATCGGTGGTAATGTCATCGACTCACCCGAAGCGTTCGCCCCTTTTATGGAGAACTTCGCTAAGATCGAGGGGTACAAGATCCTTGTCCACGGAGGAGGTAAGATCGCCACTCGTCTAGCTCAAAAGATGGAGATCGAGACGACGATGATCGAGGGGCGTCGTGTAACGGATAAGGCGATGCTCGATATTGTTGTTATGACCTACGCGGGTCTTATCAACAAAGATGTCGTTGCGACACTTCAGAAGCATGGCTGCAACGCGATAGGTCTCTCGGGAGCCGATGCCAACGCTATCAAGGCGACTAAGCGCCCTGCCAACCCAATAGATTTTGGATTTGTGGGCGATATCGACCCCGCGAACGTCAACGCGGAGCTTATCAAGTTACTCGTTGAGGGCGGCATCACACCTGTCTACTCAGCGATCACCCACAATGGCGAGGGTATGCTTCTCAACTGCAATGCCGACACTATCGCCTCGTCGGTGGCGCTCGCAGCGTCGCGCATAGCACCAACAGATCTAGTATTCTGCTTCGAGAAGAGGGGTGTGCTTCGTGATATCAACGACGAGACAAGTGTAATTGAGAATATCACCGCCGAGAACTTTGCGGAGCTTAAATCGACGGGGGTGATCCACACAGGTATGATCCCCAAGATTGAGAATGCACTCAAAGCGACAAGCCAAGGCGTGCAGAGCGTTACAATCAAACACTCGGACGATCTACTCGCTAAGAGCGGAACCGTAATCACCTCAAAATAACAGATATGCCCTTAGAGCTACTAAAGAGACTTATCGCAACACCCTCCACCTCACGCGAGGAGGCGGCAACAGCGACCATCATCGAGAGCTATCTCTCAGAGCATGGTGCACACCCCGTGCGCTATGGCAACAATATCCTCGCCTATAGCGCGGGTTTTGATAGCTCACTGCGCCCAACGCTGCTGCTCAACTCGCACCACGACACGGTACGTCCTGCGGCGAGCTATACGCGTGACCCCTACGCCCCCACCGTCGAAGGGGACAAGCTCTATGGTCTGGGTAGCAACGACGCAGGAGCTTCGGTTGTAGGTCTAATAAGTACGTTCTTACACTACAAAGCCGTGCAGCTACCATTCAACCTGCTGCTCGCAATCACTGCCGAAGAGGAGGTGATGGGCGAGGGCGGTATCAGGTCGCTGGGTAAGGAGCTAGAGTGTGTCGACATGGCTATCGTTGGCGAGCCTACGCTTCTCGACGCTGCCACAGGTGAGCGCGGGCTGGTGGTTCTCGACTGCGTAGCCCACGGCAAGAGCGGTCACGCAGCGCGCAAGGAGGGCGAAAATGCACTCTACAAGGCGGTGCGCGATATCACCAAACTTCAGAGCTTTAAGTTCGAGAAGTGCTCGGAGCTACTCGGTGAGATCGGTCTCACCACAACGATGATCGAGTGCGGCACACAACACAACGTGGTGCCCGACAAGTGTAAATTTGTGGTCGATATTCGCACCACCGACGCATACTCGAACGCCGAAGTTGTCGAGATCCTAAGCCGCAAGCTAGAGTCCGAGATCACACCCCGTTCAACACGTATCGGAGCCTCGGCTCTCGACGCGTCACACCCGATGCTACTTGCAGCCAATGAGTTGGGGGCGAAGGCTTACGTCTCACCTACAACTTCCGACATGGCGCTCATGAGCTTCCCAACACTTAAATTGGGCATTGGCGATTCGGCACGCTCACACTCAGCCGACGAGTATGTCCACGTTAGCGAAGTGGAGCGAGGCGTACAATTCTACAAAGATTTTATTGAAAAACTATCACACTACTATGAAACTATGGAGTAAAGGGTTTGAACCCAACGAGATGATTGAGAGCTACACCGTGGGACGCGACCGCGAGCTTGATATGCGCCTAGCACGCTACGATGTGGATGGCTCAATCGCACATATAACTATGTTGGAGAGTATCGGACTGCTCGAATCCGATGAACTAGCGATACTCACCGCAGAGCTAAAAAATATACGCGAAGAGATCCTTGCAGGCTCCTTCGAGATCGAGGAGGGGGTTGAGGATATACACTCTCAGGTGGAGATGCTTCTCACGCGCCGCCTCGGTGAGGTGGGTAAGAAGATCCACTCTGGACGTTCGCGCAACGACCAAGTTCTTGTCGACTTGAAGCTATATCTTCGCGACGAGATCCGCGCTATCGCAGCCGACACCCACGCCCTCTTTGAGCGTCTCCAGAGCCTCAGCGAGCAACACAAGGCGGTGCTGATGCCTGGCTACACACACCTCCAGATAGCTATGCCATCATCGTTTGGACTATGGTTTGGCGCCTATGCCGAGAGCCTTGTGGATGATATGCGCCTACTAGCGGCAGCCTTCGAGACTGTGGATCAGAACCCACTAGGATCAGCCGCAGGTTATGGTTCGTCGTTCCCGCTTAACCGCACAATGACAACCGAGCTTCTGGGCTTTGAGACTATGCACTTCAATGTCGTGGCGGCACAGATGAGCCGCGGCAAGAGCGAGCGCGCCACAGCCTACGCAATGGCAGCTATCGCCTCGACAGTGGCTAAGTTCGCAATGGATGTGTGTCTATTCAATAGCCAAAACTTCGGTTTTGTGAGCTTCCCCGACGAGTACACCACAGGTTCGAGCATTATGCCTCACAAGAAGAACCCCGATGTGTTCGAGTTGATGAGAGGTCGCTGCAACCGCTTGCAATCTCTACCCAACGAGATATCGCTTCTTACAACAAACCTTCCCGTAGGCTATCACCGCGATCTTCAACTACTCAAGGATGTACTATTCCCTGCAACTGAGGAGCTTCGCCGCTCACTTGTGATGTGCGACTTTATGTTGCAACAGATCAGAGTCAAGGATTCGATCCTCGATGACGAGAAGTACAACTACCTCTTCACCGTGGAGGATGTCAACCGCCTAGCAATGGAAGGGGTACCTTTCCGTGAAGCGTACAAGGAGGTTGGAATGCAGGTGCAACGTGGTGAGTACACTCCAACAAAGAGCGTCAACCATACCCACGAAGGTAGCATCGGCAACCTCTGCACCGAGCAGATCGCAGCCAAGATGAAGGCGGTCTACGCACGAATCCAAGAGTAGTAGACGCTATTGCGATGTCGCTTACTGTCGCGCGGTCGGCGGCGGGGTGCTCTGCGTTTTGCATTGCATCTTACTGTCTCACGCCGACGGGCGGGGAGCAAGCTCCCATTTACTTTTGTAGCGGTTGTCGATAAATCAACTTTTGATTTATTATGATTATAGGAAATAGGAACCTAAAGCAAGCTTTGTCCCTATTTCCTATAATCACATTTAGCCAAACATCCGTTTGCTCAACAACCGAAGTGTTTTGCGTTTAGTGTTTAACGATTAATTTATTAACATTAAACACTAAACTGTTTTTCGGTTCTATATTGTTTATACAGCAATTATTTTTACCTTTGTATAACTAAGAATATACTAAATAAACCTTAAAATGAAAAAACTTACTACTTTATCGAGATTTGCTTTTGCGGCGGTCGCTGCGATGGCGCTTCTACCTGCTCAGGCACAGTTTAAGATTGTTAATGAGTGCTACCCCACCACAACAAAGAGTATTGGCGGTGTCTCGACCTTTGAGAGAGAGAAATATGTCAATATCGGAGGCTCTAGCAAAGAGGCTAAAAAGGCATTCACCCCAGAGCAGACTGACCGCTTCCTTAACGATTTGGATGTCTATTTCGGACGCGCTTTAGGTCTAGTTAACACCTCTTACAGATGGGGTAAATCAGTTCGCGAAGATCGCAAGCGCAAAGGTTATGTTGACCTTAAATTCCTCAAGGAGACATGCGCTAGTACAGTCAACGACAACGGACTAGAGGACTACAAAGCTAAGTATGGCAAAAATGAAAACCTCGCGCTTCACGAGAACCACAATGCCTACCCTCCCTTTATGCCTCAATACCAAAAAGAGGGCGCTAAGGATAAGTTCCCCGAGAACAACGAAGCGGCAGCTGAGGTGACAGCAAATCTACTCAAGTACAACTACACAGACTACACACGCCCTAAGTTCTTTGAGCCAATCAATGAGCCAGACTGGAGATACTATGGTGAGCAGAAATTTGCTGATCTACACCTTGAGATCAAAAAACAGGTCGACAAGATGAAAATCAACACTATGGTCGGAGGTCCTTGTTTCTCGGTTAGTAATTTCTACAACAACGAGTACCGATCTAAGAGCTTGTACACATTTATCGACAACACCAACAACAAACTAGACTTCTACTCGTTCCACTCTTACGACTACTACCGTTGGAACGAGGAGACCAAAGAGTTCGAAGGTTCAATCAACTCGGGAACATCACTTGAGGGCGTACTTGATGCCATGTCTGCGCATACGTTCAATAAGTATGGCAAGGAGTCTAAGTACCTTACCAGCGAGCATGGAGGATACAATGGCGACAAGGAGAACCTTAAGGCTGCGGAGGATTATTACGCTAACAAATACTTCCCAGGTGAGGGCTTCGAGTATGAGATGAAGCGCCGCTCTATTAGCGACTTCTTGATGCTCTCGAGCGCGATATCTAACACTATGGTATATATGAACCACCCTCATATCGTACTTAAGGCAGTGCCATTTATCCTTGTTGAGACTTCGGGCTGGAACGTGCGTTACTACTCGAGTATGCTTGTTAAGGAGAACTTCGACAAGCAGAGTCCTAACTTCGTGGAGTCTAAGCTAACCTACTTCTACGAGTTCTTCAAGGATGTGAAGGGAGAGATGATTCACTCATGGTGTAACGGTATCGACATCCAGCACAACGCATACAAGGATGGCAACAAGCTCGCTCTTGTCTACCACAACCAGAGTAACGAGCAGGGCGAGATTGACCTTCAACTCAAAGAGTTCGATGGCAAGGTCAAGAGTGCAACTATCCGCCGTCTAAGCCGCGGCGAGGATAAGACCCCATACCTCAGCGAGAAGCCTATCTCAGACCTCTCGAAGATCGCCGTTGGCTCGCAGGAGAGTATCGTGATTCTTGTTGAGTTGGACGACGCAAAGACAAAGAGCACTCTTGTCGAGAAACCATACTACTCGAAGGTTCAGAATGTACAGTTCAAGGGTTCTCACGCATTTACTGTGGATGTACCATCAAGCAGTAGCGTTAATGACGCATTCCTACGCGTTGGTATCAACCGTAAGAATAACATCAGCGAAGGCATCACTATAAAGGTCAACGGAACAACTCTTGAGAGTAAGCTAGAGTCCTCAGCTCCACGCTTCTCATCGGAGAAGAATGGCTACAACACAACACGTATCATCCGCATCCCTAAGTCGGTGCTTAAGGATCAGAACAATGTGGAGGTGTCGTTTGCCGATGGTGGCGCAGGCGGTGTTGGAGCCGTAGTTATCCGTACGCTAGCCTCTAAATAATTAGTGTTTAGTGTTAAGCGTTAAGTGTTAAGCGATTAGTTCCTTAACATTTAACACTAACCATTAACCATTAAACGCTGTTACTACGGTTTGGTTTTAAACACTTCAGTGTTTATAAAATAAAAAGTGTTAGATGGTTATCCAAATTTATTTGAGATAATTATCTAACACTTTTTATTGTAGAACGCAGTTCTTAAACCATACCGCTACAAAAGAAAAGCTCCGCGGGGAGCACCCCGCCCGTCGGAGACAGTCCTCGGAGTTACAAGCCAGTAT
>JBCQVD010000023.1:0-23618 GCA_047173405.1 Rikenellaceae bacterium | reverse complement strand
TTTAGCACAGGAACAAACCGAACTGTTGGGTATGATGAGAATATCTCTAGCGAAGTAGAAAGTGCTGCATCATCATTTTATGTTGGAGGTGAGTGCGGGGCAATGGCTGCATATTTTGCTGATACTTACTTCACATTCAGAGATGGAGCCAACCGAATCTATGTTAATTTAACAGATGAACCAAATCAATTCTCTTCTAGCCACTACGAATGGTCTGTAGAGTCTTTCAATGAGAATGCAGTAAGCCCATATAGCTATCTATGGAGTAGTAACAAAGGCTCTATACATACTGTTATGAGTGATGATGGATATTATGATAATCGCTTTAGTACATATAATGAAGATCCAGCATACATGTCATACTATACTGGTGGAACAGCGATGGTAGGTGTAGATTCATCTTATACTGGTGTTAACCTTAGCGATCTATCAGTAACAGGAGCTATTGTTAACTCGTATATATTTAAAATTGATTTCTCAAATATCAACACAGGAACACACACAATAACAGTAACTATTTACGATACGATAACAGGTGTGTATTCTGTACAAGATTTCGAAATCACTATATAATAAGCATATATTGAATAAGGGAAACCTTATCTAAAACTCGAGTTAATGAATACCCCTCTAAACTATCCGCTAATGGAACTTGTTTAGAGGGGTATTATAGTAAAATATATCAGCTACTTCTGCTCGCTCTTGGCAATAATTGCTGAGACTGCGACATCTCCTGTTACATTTACAGATGTACGTAGCATATCCAAAGGACGGTCGACACCCATTACAAGGGCTATTCCTTCGGGAGGAATACCAACCGAAGAGAGCACCATCATCGACACCACAATACTACCTCCAGGAATACCTGGTGTGCCAATTGAAGATAGGGTAGTGGTAGCTATGATTGTTAATATCTGCATCGCCGAGAGATCAATATTCATCACCTGAGCAATAAATATTACAGCAATCGCCTGATAACAACTCGTACCATCCATATTGATCGTAACGCCAATAGGCAGTGTAAAAGATGTGATGTGAGGAGGAAGCTTTAGTGTATCATTCGCACACTGCATAGTTGTTGCCAGAGTCGCAGCACTTGAACTTGAGGTAAATCCAACAAGCTGTACGGGCAGCAATGCTTTAACAAAGCGCCACCAGCTAATATTGGTAAATGTAGCGGCTATAATAGGATAAAATAGATACATTAAGATAAGTAGAGCGACAACAACTGTTACGGTGTATGTAGCAAGTGCTGCGAGCAGTGATATATCACCAGCGCTACTAACGACCATTGACGCCATAATTGCAGCCACACAGTAAGGCGCTATCGACATTATCATATCTATGATCTTAAGGAGAATATTATTAAGGCTATGAATAAGATCTACAAAATGACGACTCTTATCACGCCCGACACTAACAATAGCAACTCCAAAGATTATAGCGATAACAATAACCTGCAACATAGAGCTATTGTTAGATAGTGCTGTAAATACATTATCAGCGAACATATCGACTAAAGGCTTGAGAGGACTTTGTTGACTAACATCACTCATCGAACCTAAGTTTATTGCTAACTGGTCGGAAGCGTAGCCCTGCGTTAAGCGCTCTGATGTCTCAGCCGAAATAATACTACCAGGACGGATAAGCGATACTAGCCCAACACCAACAGATATTGCCATTACAGTTGAGATAGTATACAAAATAACTGTCTTGACACCTATCGAAGCTAGGCGACTAATATCTCCAACTCCAGCAATACCTCCGATGAGTGATACAACCACCAGAGGTACTGCTATGAGTTTTAGGAGTCTAATAAATATCTCACCAAAGGGTGAAATCCACATGACGATAAATTTTTCAAAACCAAAATGAAGAGCTAAGAGTGCAATAATTATTCCTGCAACCATACCTATAAGAATCTTAGCTGCTGAGTGTATTTTTGGTAATTTTACCATCATTAATTATCTATTTTTTTAAAATGTATACAAGTCGCTTTTGGCTTGGATCTCTGATCTATTAGCCTGCAATATTTCCTCACATAGAGTAACGTTCGTAGGGCGTATTATAGTACTTGCAGCTTCACCTTCTGAGAAAGCGTACATATATTCGATAAATACATCTCGCTTTGCAAGTGTCTCTAACACAACGCTTAACGCGCCCGCAACGTTGGGCAACTTAATACATACAACATCGCTAATTTTTACTCTATATGATGCCTCCTCGAGCACTTTATGGGCTAATTCAAGATCTGAAACAATAAGTCTGAGTATTCCAAACTCTGCGCCATCAGCAACACTAAAGGCTTGCATATTAACGCCATTTTTGCTCAATATTGAAGTTACTTCATTTATAACTCCAACTCTATTCTCCATAAAAACGGATAACTGTTTGATTATCATAGCTTCAAATTTTAAAGTTTACGTTTATCAACAACACGAACTGATTTACCAACAAAGCGTTCCAGACTCTTTGGTTCTGCAAGTTTAATGGTAGGGTTAAGCCCCAACATTGCGTGCATTTTAGCTGAAATCTTCTTCTGTATTGCAATCATGCTCGCCATATTATCGCTAAAGAAAGATGGACGAACCTCAACCTGTATCTCAAAGGTATCTTGATTGTTTACTCTATCAATAATAATCATGTAGTGAGGCTCCAACTCTTCAACCTCCAAGATTACGCTCTCGATCTGCGAAGGGAACACATTAACGCCCCTAATAATCAACATATCGTCGCTACGTCCTACGATACGAGTCATTCTAACATTTGTCCTACCACACTCACAAGGCTCATAGATCAAAGAGCATAGATCCTTTGTGCGATATCTCAAAAGAGGAATACCCTCCTTGGTGATAGTTGTAAATACTAACTCACCCTGTTCTCCGTGTGGAAGTGGTTGAAGAGTCTTAGGGTCGATAATCTCTGGCAAGAAGTGATCCTCCGCGATATGCGAGCCACACTTAGCCTCACACTCATACGACACACCAGGACCCATAATCTCGCTGAGTCCATAGATATTATACGCGTTGATAGATAGTCGAGACTCAATCTCTTTGCGCATATTCTCAGTCCAAGGCTCTGCTCCTAGGATGGCGGTCTTAAGATTCAAATCCTCCATCTTCACACCTTGCTTCTCTATAATATCGGCTAGATAAAGGAGATAAGACGGTGTACATGTAATAGCTGTAGCCTTAAAATCACGTAGTATTTGTAGCTGCTTTTGACTATTTCCTGTTGACATAGGAATAACCGTACCGCCAAGATTCTCGACACCATAGTGGGCACCTAAACCTCCCGTAAAGAGACCGTAACCGTATGAAACAGAGAATATATCATCTTTAGTTGTACCAAATGCAGCAAGGCAGCGAGCCATTGTCTCCGACCACATAGAGATATCTTTTCGTGTGTAACCGACAACAGTCGGCAAGCCAGTTGTTCCTGACGAGGCATGGATACGAACAATCTCCGACATTGGCACCGCAAATAGACCGTAAGGGTAGTTCTCGCGCAGATCATCCTTTGTAGTAAATGGTAGCTTTACAATATCGTCGACACTTCGAATATCGTCGGGGGTGATATCCATCTGCTGCATCTTAGTGCGGTAGAATGGAGTGTTGTGGTAGAGATTATGGACGCACTTGTGAAGTCTTTGACCCTGCAAAGCTGTCATCTCGTCGCGACTCATGCACTCTTTACTTCTATTCCAAATCATTATATTAAAGTTTTAAGGTTTTTATTTTAGATACAGTTTAAGTTTTACACTATTAGTAAGACTCCGCGAAGAGCTTTAGTCGCTCATCTAAGATCTCAAGTATCTCATCGTTTATGCGCGATGTGCAAGCACGCACACCCTCTCTCTGACTTCCCATCGAAGAGAGTGAGATCGAGCTAATACCATAGTGAATAAAGGCGTTAACTAACTCCGCACAGCTCATATCTTTGTAGCCAATAGTGAAGAAGAATCCATCGCCAATCTCGCGATCTATGTCGTACTCGTATACAACATGAAAGCCATGCTTCTGCAATATCTGCTTCATCTTCACCGCGCGGCGAGCATACTCGCTCGTCTCAGCCACGAAGTTATACTCTCCCTTCGAAGAGGCTCTAAACATCGCGGCTAGACCATACTGCGCAGAGTGCGTTACTCCCGAACACAACATATCTAACACTCCTCCAACAAAGGTAATACCCAGCTGACCACCACGACCGTAACGCTCCTGAAGAGGCTCATAGTGACGGCTAAAGAGTTTGTCGCTAATACACGTCACAGCAATACGCTGCCCAGCGTAGCTAAAGATCTTTGAACCAGAGACTAGAAGTATGTAGTTATCGGTATATCGAGCAACTGTTGGGATATACGGAGCCTCAAAAGGTGTACTATAATCCGTGCGAGAGTCCATGCCGAGATACGCTAGATCCTCGATGATAATTGCGTCATGCTTTGTCGCCATCTCGCCAATTATCGCCAACTCCTCCTCTGTAAATGTTATCCACGATGGATTGTTCGGTGACGAGTAGATTATGGCAGATATATCGCCTTGGCTCAACTCCTCCTCCAACTTTGCACGTAGCGCCTCACCGCGATAATCAAAGATCTCAAATGCACGATGCTCAACACCCAACACTCGAAGTTGCAGCTTCTGAATTGGGAATCCTGGGTCGATAAAGAGTATCTTATTGCGCTCCTTGCTTAGGTGGCTACATATCGTAAACGAACTCAACGAACCAGCGACCGAACCTGTGGTAGGGATACACGCTACGGGTGAAACCTCAACATCAAAGAACGCTTTCAAGAACTCCGAAGCTGCCTCCTTTAACTCTGGAAGTCCATCCGAAAGGGGGTATTGCGACGCAACGCCTGCATCCAAAGCTCTCTTCTCCGCCTCAATTCCAATTTGGCAAGGTGGTAACCCTGGGATACCTTGATCCATACGCACAAATGGAATACCTGTCTCTCTTTCGAGTGAAGCCGCGAGGCTCAACACCTGACGAATGGTAGCACTTGATAGATCCTCAATTTGGAGTCGATCCATCATTGAGCGTACGCTCTCGTTACTAAAAATTGCAGCCATACTATTTGCTCTCCATCTGATCTTTCACTGCCTCGGCACCAACCCTCAACGCCTTGATGTTAGCCTCCACGACAGCCTCTCCCTTGCGAGAGAAGATATTGGTGATACCCTCGATGAGATCCTCCTCCTTGATACCAAGGATATTTGAAGCAGCGCCCAAAAGTACAATATTAGCCGAACGACCCACCTTTGCGCTATTTGCGATCTCCTCTACATCCAACATTAGCAGGTGGGGCATCTTAGCTAGTTCAGCCATCACCTTCTCTATTTCGGGATAGTTAGGAATATTAATAAATGGCTTTGACGAGGTAACGACCCATCCATCCTCTTTAAGGTAGGGGGTATAACGTAGTGCCTCCATTGGCTCAAGTGAGATGATTGCATCCGCACCACCCTTAGGGATTAGGTCTGAATCAATCTTCTCGGAGCTAATGCGCAAATTAGTCTGCACATCACCACCTCGCTGGCTCATTCCGTGAACCTCGGCTTGTTTAATCTCTAGCCCCTCACGGCGAACCGCTTCACCAATCACTGCGGCTATTGAGAGTATACCTTGACCTCCCACACCTGAGAGTATTATATCGCATTTCATATCTTTAAATGTTAAATTTCTAAGTAAATTACTTCTTCTTTTTCTTTAGAGTCTGGATACACTCACGACGAGGAATAACAACCGATACTCCATCGTACTCAATCTCCTCGCGAAGAATGCGCTTTATCTCATCCATGTTCTTTGGTAGTGGCACCACAACTCGAATATGCTCAGGCTCCACACCTAGACCAGAACAGATCGCCTCAAAACGGTATGTGCCCGCTGAGTCTTGACCTCCCGTCATTGCGGTGGTTAGGTTATCCGAGATAATTACTGTCATCTTGCTCTTAGAGTTAACAGCATCCAAAAGACCTGTCATTCCTGAGTGAGTAAATGTAGAGTCTCCAATCACAGCAACCGAAGGGTGTTGACCAGCGTCGCTCGCACCCTTAGCCATGGTGATCGAAGCACCCATGTCAATAGTTGAGTCGATTGCCGAGAATGGAGGCAGAGCACCCAAAGTGTAACAACCGATATCACTAAACACCTTAGCGTTGTCGTACTCAGCCACAATCTCATTAAGAGCGGCGTAGACATCACGGTGACCACAACCTTGACACATCGCTGGTGGGCGAGCCACAACAGCCTCGCTCAAATCGAATGTTGACTTTGGCTCGATGCCCAAAGCTGGTTTGATGTTATCGGGCGTAAGCTCACCTACTCGCGGTAACTTACCATTCAAACGACCATCAACCTTATCATTGTCGAGAACACCACGCAGCTGCTCCTCGATAAATGGTTGCCCATCCTCAAGAACGAGAACCCTGTCGCACTCAGCCATCAGGCGAGCAATTAGAGCCTTTGGAAGAGGGTACTGCGACACCTTGACCGCAGGGAATGGCAGCTGACCGCCGAAATTCTCGTTAAGGTAGTTCCAACCAATACCCGATGCTATAACACCAAAGCTCTTATTATCGCTCTCACTGTAACAGTTGTATGGACTATTCTCTGATAGCTCTACAAGCTGAGGCTGCTGCGCTACAACTTCATTGTAACGACGGCGAGCGTTAGCAGGCAAAAGAATCCAGCGACGTGGATCGTCCGAGTATTTAATCTCATTCTGAACACGGCTCTCACCCGTGCGAACAATAGCACGGCTGTGCGCCATACGCGTTGTGATACGTAGTAACACTGGGGCACGCAGAGACTCCGAAAGGTCAAACGCATAGCCCATCATATCGTAAGCCTCCTGCTGAGATGATGGCTCAAGCATTGGAATCATCGCAAACTTACCGTAAAATCTTGAATCTTGCTCATTCTGAGATGAGTGCATTGATGGGTCGTCGGCCGCGAGCACAACAACACCTCCGTTGATTCCCGATACCGCAGAGTTGATAAACGCGTCGGCACATACATTCATACCTACGTGCTTCATACACACTAGCGCACGCTTACCGACAAACGACACTCCCAGTGCCGCCTCCATTGCGGTCTTTTCGTTTACGCACCAGTCGCTATGCACACCTTGAGCCTCTTTTGAATTTTGAATATACTCTGTAATCTCTGTTGATGGGGTTCCAGGGTAGGCATAAACGCCTGTTATTCCCGCGCGGATAGCACCTAGAGCTATCGCCTCATCACCCAATAATAATAATTTTTCTTGTTCCATATTAGTTATATAGTTTATTTTATTTCAAATTTATCCATATCTTCGAGCGCAGGAAACTTTGCCCGAAAAGATTGTAACGCCTCTAAATCCACATCGAAAATTGCGATGCCGTGGGCATCATCCTCGACTTGTGATATTGCCTCACCGCGGAAGTTTATCGCTGCTGTACCACCCGAGTAGACGCACGATGGATCCTCACCTACAATATTCACACCCCCTACGTAACACACATTCTCAATAGCACGGCTCCGCAGTAGGGTATCCCACACAAAGCGACGTGACTTTGGCCAGTTGGCAATACATAGCATCACGTCATAATTGTCGGTATTACGACACCACACAGGAAAACGCAGATCATAACACACCAGAAGCAGGATCATCACCCCTTTAATCTCGACAACGACTCGCTCAACTCCTGGGGTGTAATAGTTTTGCTCGCCCGCAAAAGTAAACAGGTGACGTTTATCGTACTGGCTCACCCTCCCGTTTGGCTCGACTATATAAAACCTATTTACTGTACCTCCATCTTGCTCAATCGCAACACCACCGCCTATAGCTATGTCGTACTCGTCCGCCATAGCCCCAAACCAATCTTCGACGCTCTCTTCTCTTTGAGCACACTTTGAAGGATCCATGCAAAAGCCCGTGGTGAACATCTCCGAAAAGATACACAAATCAGCCCCTTTATCGCGACTCTTTATGATCCACTCCTTGGCTGCGTCTTGATTTTTCTCAACATCAAGCCACTTAATAGACGTTTGTATTAGCGAAATCTTCATTAAAAAATGTATAATCAACCCACGAAGATACATTTTTTTTTAGAAACCGCCAACCATATACTCTTTGACAATTAAATAAAATCTATTTAATGTCCTAATAGTTGAACTTACACTCTATTTTGCTTGTTTTTTTTATTTATTAAACTACCTTTGTTAATCAAAACTAATCTATTATCAGACTATAAAATGAACAATACAGCATCAAAACTCTGGAACCTTAACTTTATACTAGTTTTTATATCTAATTTCCTTGTCTTTTTCTGTTACTATATGGTTGTACCTATACTCCCACTATACGTAATGAATGACATGGGAGCCTCTGAGTCCTTAACGGGAATCGTGGTCGCTATCTTTACTATCGCCTCGCTATGCGTTCGCCCTGTATCTGGCTTTATAATTGATAAGTTTAGCCGCAAACCTCTATATTTACTCTGTTACACCCTCTTTACAATCGCTTTTGGTGGTTATCTTCTATGGAATATCGTCACTATATTTATTCTTCTTCGAGTGATCCAAGGTATTGGTTTTGGACTAAATACAGTTGGTGGATTGACTCTCGCCATTGATGTTATACCTGGAAAGCGACGAGGCGAAGGTATCGGTTACTTCGGTGTCGCTTACAGTGTTGCAATGGCGCTAGCACCTATGGCAGGAGTGTGGTTATACAACTCATTCTCAGTAGACATGGTCTTTGGGGTGGCTCTAGCACTTAGTACACTAGGTTTGATATCTATTCTCCCAATAAAAGTAGAGAGACAACCTCGCCTTGCCACAGAACAACAAAAGCTAACTCTCGGACGTTTCGTGCTTATCAAGGGTCTACCATGCGTAGCTATCATAGCTCTATCAGGCTATGGCTATGGCGCAATATCTAACTTTATTGCCCTATACGCAAAAGGTGTTGATTTCGTCGCCAACGTAGGCTACTTCTTTATGATCCTAGCCTCAGGAATCGCCGTCACACGTATTGTTTCAGCTAAGATGATAAACAGAGGTCAGGTGACACTAGCAACATACATAGGTGGAGCCTTTGTGTTAGCGTCGTATGCGCTATTTCTAATGTGTCATAGCGAGTGGCTGTTTTATATTATAGCCCTACTATTTGGTATCGGCTTTGGTCTCTTTGGAGTGTCGTTCCAAGCGATGTTGGTTAACCTATCTCAACCTCACCAACGAGGAACCGCAAGTGCCACATACTATATCTTCTGGGATATGGGTATTGGTCTAGGTATAGCAACGGGAGGCGCTGTGTTAGAGTTCTTTGACTTCTCGTCACTCTTTATTCTCAGCGGTGCACTTGTGGTTATAGCTCTTGCGTACTACGCCTTAGTATCAGATAGATACTACACTCAAAACAAACTACAATAGGTTCTAGGCTTCATCGCCATACTCCATCAAGAAACTCTTAATGAAGTTGTCAATCTCGCCATCCATAACGCTCTCAACATTGGAGGTCTGCTCACCTGTGCGGTGATCCTTAACGCGCCTATCATCAAAGACATAGGAGCGGATCTGTGATCCCCATTCAATACGTTTTTTTGTCGCCTCGAGCGCCTGTTGCGTTGCCATGCGCTTGTCGATCTCACGTTGGTATAGTTTAGATTTAAGGATACGCATTGCGTTCTCTCTATTCATCAACTGTGAGCGACTCTCCATATTTTCAATTAAATAATCGACACTCTCGCCAGTATCGGGGTCAACAGCATGGTAGCGAAGCCTCACTGCCGTCTCTACCTTATTTACATTCTGACCCCCAGCGCCACTTGCTCGATATGTATCCCACTCTATATCTGATGGATTCACAACAACCTCGATATTATCATCTACGGCAGGCGACACAAATACCGAAGCAAATGTTGTTTGTCGTTTGTTGTTGGCATTAAAAGGCGAAAGACGCACCATGCGATGCACACCATTTTCGCTCTTTAAGTAACCATACGCATAGTCACCCTCAAACTCCAATGTGCATGATTTTACACCTACCTCATCGCCAGCTTGATAGTAAAGAACCTTGACTTTATATCCATGCGCTTCACCCCAACGTGTATACATACGTAACAGCATCGACGCCCAGTCAAGAGCCTCGGTACCACCCGCACCCGCATTGATATCCATAATAGCACCGAGCTTATCCTCCTCACGGCGCAACATATTTCGAAGTTCAAGAGCCTCAACTTCACCAACTAACTTAAGATAAAGTTCATCCATCTCCGACTCATCGACCACGCCCTCTTTAACAAATTCGGGCATTAGCGTGAGGTCTTCGCTTCCTTTGCTTATAGAGTCAAAGTCTTCAATCCACGACTTTAGAGAGGCTACCTTTTGTAGCTGCTTACGCGCTACCTCGGCATCATCCCAGAAGTTGGGTTCTTGCGTCTTCTCCTCCTCGTTTTGGAGTTCGATACGACGGGAGTCGATGTCAAGACACCGCTCCAACACTTCGCACCTAGAGGTGATATCCTTTATCTGTTCTGCTGTAATCACGATCAAGATATTGTTTACTCAATCTCCCAATCGCAACCATCTTTGCGATCTTTAACTCGAATACCAGCTGCCGACAAACCGTCACGAATCTTATCGCTAAGTCCCCAATTCTTGCTAGCCTTAGCCTCTGAACGCATCTCAAGAAGCATCTCTACGAGTGGAGTGATGTGATCTTGACCACTGCTTGCACCTGCCGCTTTCTCATTACGGAGACCAAGGATATCAAAAACATAGAGGTTAACTGTGCTCTTCAAAGCCTCCAAATCGGCCGCTGTAATAGTTTGAGTTCCATCAACGAGAGAGTTGATAATACGCACCCAATCAAATAGAGCCGATATAACCATAGGCGAGTTGAGATCATCATTCATCGCCTCCGAGCAGCGTCTTGCAAGTTCCGAAGGATCAACCGACGATGTTGCCGCAGGTTTAATCTTCGAGAGTGTTTCAACACCCTTCATCAGACGATCAAGCCCCTTCTCTGCCGCTTGGAGTGCGTCATTTGAGAAATCCAAAGTTGAGCGATAGTGAGCCTGAAGTACAAAGAAACGAATGGTCATAGGGCTGTATGGTTGTTCCAAGATAGCGTGAGTTCCTCCAAAAAGCTCCTCCAAGGTAATGAAGTTACCAAGAGACTTACCCATCTTTTGACCATTGATAGTAATCATATTATTGTGCACCCAATAGCGCGCAGAGTCATGCCCTAAAGCCGCTGTCGATTGAGCTATCTCACACTCGTGGTGAGGGAACATAAGGTCCATACCACCACCATGAATATCAAACTGCTCACCAAGGTATTTGGTGCTCATAGCCGAACACTCCATGTGCCAACCAGGAAAACCTTCGCCCCATGGAGATGTCCACTTCATGATATGCTCTGGTGCCGCTTTTTTCCAAAGTGCGAAATCTATCGAGCGACGCTTATCGCTTTGTCCATCTAGCTCTCGAGTGTTGGTCAAGATATCATCAATGTTACGTCCTGATAATTTTCCATACTGGAACTGCTGGTTATATTTTTCAACATCGAAATATATCGAACCATTAGCCTCGTATGCGTAACCAGCATCAAGAATTTTCTCAACAAACTCTATCTGCTCGATGATATGCCCCGATGCGTGAGGCTCAATAGATGGAGGCAGGACACCAAGCTCACGCATAGCATCAGCGTATCGAAGTGTGTAATAATGAGCCACCTCCATAGGCTCCAACTCCTCGAGGCGAGCCTTTTTTGCTATTTTATCTTCGCCCTCATCGGCATCATGCTCAAGGTGACCAACATCGGTGATATTACGCACGTAACGCACCTTATAGCCTATAGCTGTGAGATATCGAAACATTAAATCAAAAGTCACCGCAGGGCGAGCGTGACCCAAATGTGGATCGCCATAGACTGTCGGTCCACAAACATACATACCGACATGCTTAGGATTTAAAGATGTAAACTCCTCCTTTTTACGACTCAGCGTATTATATAAAAAAAGCTTTGATTCCATTATTTTGTTCTATTATTTTATTCAACTTAAAACTACACACCAACCTGATATAGATCCTCGTCCTTAGCGCCTAGAGTCTTGTAGTATTGGTTTAACCACTTAATTAGCTCTATGCGTTCAGCGTTACATACTAGTGAGTACACCTGCTCTAGGTCTATCACCTTATCATTTAGTATAGAGTCGGTCACAGCCGCTTGTCTTCCTTCAAAGGTGATATAGTACTCAATATACTCAATTATATTCTCAGCATATTTACGAGCCAACTCATCACCCTTGTCATTAGCGCCCGCAAGGTAGTAACCCTCGATGTGAGGTAGGGTATTAGAGTCCTTAAAGCGCAGCTGAGAGGTTGGAAGTCGCTCCAGTCCTGCATCCAGTAGCTCAATGGCCTTCTCTCTCTCTCCGCGTCTTACATACGCTTTGGCAACACGAGCAAATGCTTCGCGCGCTTTAGAGGCATTGATATTATACTGAGTAAAGTAGTCGGCATAAACCCTCTCGTCATTGATATTACCATACTTAAAGGTGTTAAGCAACAGCGGTGCTGCATAATCAGGGTCGATTCGTCCAATATCCCAAGCGCTGCTCACGGGTGTTCTAATAGGGACAAAACGATACGCATAACCATCAAACTGTAGATAGTCAAGCAGACCAAGGTTACTCAAAATATAGACTTGAGTAAAGTATATCGGACGCTTCCAATCAAAGTTCGCAAACATATCGAGGATCATCATCTCCGACTTTTCGATCGAAGATCCAACAATCTCAAAATAAATTGTATCAACCATTAGGTGAGCATCCTCCTCCTTAACAATGCCTGCCTCAATAGCATTACGCTTATTTACGGGGAGCGCTATCTTACTTGATGGTATATAATCGGTTGATGAACCATCAGATAGCTCTATCTTTGTACGCGGATCATCATTCTTGATGAAGTCAATAATTTGACTGATATCAACATGGCGCTCCACGCGGGTATCAATAGGTAGAATATCGTTGGTATAAGCATACTTCCTACGAGGAAGCGAGAAAGGCACAGGATCAGACTCGTTCGAACGACGTTTCATCTCGTCGATATACCACTCACCACCAAGATAACTAGTATTCATGATCTTCACATCTGTCCTCACACCATCAACCTCCTGATTAAACCACAGCGGGAAGGTGTCGTTATCTCCATAGTTCAATATTATAGAGTTCGGCAGGGTTGACTGCAAATAGTTCCAACCAATATCCCTCGCCATTGTACGACGCGAGCGGTCGTGGTCGTCCCAGTTCTGCGTAGCTAAAACCACGGGGACACTCAACGACAGTAGGGTAGCCAGAGCAACACCCTTTCGTCCTTCTTTAGTAAATCCACATATAGCATCATACAGAGCTGCAACGCCTATTCCAATCCATATCGAGAAGGCATAGAATGCACCAGCAAACACATAATCACGCTCACGAGGCTCCGAAGGCGAGGTGTTAAAGTAGATAACCAGAGCGATACCCATCATAATAAATAGAAGCATCACAATCGAGAAGTTGCGAGTATCACGGTTAAGTTGATACAAAAGACCCAAGAGTCCCAACAAGAATGGTAAGAAATAGTAGTGGTTACGCGCCTTATTTTCGGCCACCTCACGAGGCAAGTTATCCTGAGGACCTAGGTACATCTCGTCTATAAACTTCACGCCCGACATCCAATTACCATTCTCGATGGTCTCCCCCGTGGCTTGAATATCGCTTTGGCGACCAACGAAGTTCCACATGAAATAGCGCCAAAACATATAGTTAAGCTGATAATTCATAAAGAAGTTTAGGTGCTCTAAGAACGTAGGCTCAATAATTTGACGTCCCTCATAGTTCACAACACGTCCAAAATCGTACACCTCATTCATTATCACTTTGCCTGAAGCATCTCGCTCGATCTCTCCCGCCTCGTTCTTCGCAGGCGCTAATTTGGTACGATAAGCAGCCCAAGGCTTATATTCACGCTCTCCTTTACGAGAGTCCCACATACGAGGAAATAGTCGCATAAACTCGCTGGGGTAGGTGTAGCCCGATAGCGTCGAACTGCTCTTATACTTACCATCCTCATCAAGGTAGTAAAAATCCCTACTTGTGTAGCTCTCCACAGGTGCTGCATACGAAGCTCCACTAAGTAGTGGGCGTGCTCCATATTGATCTCGATTAAGTAGCGAGTGTAAAGCGTGAGGGTTGTTAGGATTATTACTATTCATTGGAGGGAACGCAGCAGCTCGTATCGTTACCGAGGCGTATGAAGAGTATCCCACAAAGAGCATGGTGAGTGATAGAAGCACCATATTTAATAATACTCGTCCCTTTTTATGTGCTCTATAGGCTGCATATCCAAGTCCAAAGATTAGCGCCAATGAGTACAGCGCCATACCTGAATTAACCGGCAGCGATAAACTATTAACAAAGAATACATCTATCATCGCTCCAATGTATATGGATTGTGAAAGAAGGAATCCGTTGATAAATAGGAGTATAGCACCAGAGATAACCAAAGAGCAGAGGATCCCTTTGAGAGTTACATTTTCGCTTTTTCTGAAGTAGTATATAAATACTAATGCAGGAATAGTCAACAAGTTAAGAATATGGACACCTATAGAGAGTCCCATCAAGTAGGCTATAAGGATAATCCATCTCGATGAACGAGGTTCGTCAGCCTCATCCTCCCAACGAAGCATCAGCCAAACAACAAGAGCTGTAAACATCGACGATAAAGCGTAGACCTCACCCTCGACAGCCGAGAACCAAAAAGTATCGGTAAAGGTGTACGACAAAGCGCCTATAACACCAGCGCCAAGACTAAGGAGAGCATTCACGTCGCTCAACTCTTCACCCTGACGAGTTGTTAAACGTCTCATAAGGTGCGTGATCGTCCAAAACAGGAAGAGTATCGTAAAACCACTCGCCACGCAGTTCATACCATTTACCATGTGAGGCACATAGTAAGTTGATGGCGCGAGCATCGTTGCCAACCTCGCCATAATCATAAAGAGTGGCGCCCCTGGAGGGTGTCCAACTTCGAGTTTATATGAGGTGGCAATAAACTCACCACAATCCCATAGACTCGTTGATGGTTCCATGGTAAGTAGATAGACTGTGGTAGCTATCGCAAAGACGATCCAGCCTGTAATGTTATTAAGAAATTTGTATGATCTCATTAGTTGCTTTTTTAACGTGCAAAAGTAACGAAAAAATTGGAATTTATTAATATATTACTCGCTCATTTTTTACTCTTGACTTATTTACAACAAAAAAGAGTCGCTTTCTGACAATTCGAAAGCGACTCTTGAAGATTGTATGGCTAGATTAAGCAACCATAGAGCAGATCATAAATGTTGCTGCCACAGTAAGAATTGCGTACAACTCAGGGAACGCAGCCATGATAAGAGTCTTACCCATAACATCGTGACCACTGCTGATTGCAGCAACACCATTAGCACAAACACGACCTTGATAAACAGAAGCCGCTAGATTAGCAATACCAACAAGGATACCGATTCCGAAAACGGCAGCTCCTTGAACTATAGTTGTAGACTCTCCGATGAGGTTAAAGATGTTTGTTACCATAAAGAAACATACAAAACCATAGAGACCCTGAGATCCAGGAAGTGCAGTGAGAACCATATAGCTACCAAAGGCATCTGGGTTTTTCTTCATTGCACCTACCGCTGCTTGTCCACAAATAGAGGTGCCAATAGCTGAAGCCACTCCTGCCAAGCCTACCATTAAGGCCACACCTACATAGGCTAAAATAATTGCTGTTGAATTCATAATTAAAACGTTTTTAATATTATTTTATCTGATTATTTCAAAGGATTAAATTTTCGCGTTGCCATCTCGAAGCCTGCATTCTTGTAGAACTCCACAAAGGTCAAACGCATAGGGTGTACAAAAGAGGATATAGTCGACATAAATAGGTTTAGGCCATGACCAATCAAGAGTATCGCAGCGGCTCCTAGCACCTTGAAGATGATGCTTACTATTGAGTCGCCCGCAATGCCATCTTTAAGACCTGTCATACCCATCGCGAGATCATTAAAGACAAGCGCCAAGATTCCACCCGAGAGACCAATAGCAAAGAGACGAATATAGCTCAATACATCTCCGAGTAGCCCCGTAGCTCCATCATAAGTGTTCCATATACCTGCACCAAAGTTTGCAAAGATATTCTTATCTGGCGAGTTAAAGAAGAACATCAACACGCCACCCGCACCCGCTAGGATTAGGTATGGAATAGAGTTAAACCCAAACCACTCAACACCCATCGAAGTGAGCGTTGCCGAGGCGACACTCGATGCAACGAGCAGTAACCAACCAAGCGAACCAAGTGCATATTTAAAGCCATAGCTTCTTGTTGTTACATAGATATTTACGACCATTCCAAAGAGGATCTGCACGATACCTATAATCATCGAGACGGAGAAGAACTGCTTTTGGAAATCAATAAACTTGAAGCCCTCGAAGATCTTTAATGAGCTAATCTCAAGACCCAAGAACGAGTTTGCCATAAATCCAAATATCACAGCTGCCGTACCACAAATTATAGATAACCACGAAGCTTGACGCATCTGCGCCCCTCCTTTGCTGTAAAGAGCAATACCTGCGGCTAATATTATCGCACCATATCCTGCGTCGCACAGGCAGATAGCAAAAAATATCATATAGAACGGAGCAAACAGTGGCGTTAAATCAATCGTTCCATACTTAGGCAGGGCATACAGATTAGCCACCATCTCAAAGGTGCTTGCAAACCATCCATTCTGCAACTTCACAGGGGTATTATCCTCTGGCGTTGGATTACTCTTAAAGTAAACAACGTCTGCATACTCCTCGAGCAGGGCATCGACCTTAACGGATGTTTGGCTCTCAGCCCAACCCTCCATAACTAGAAGTGAACCCTCGGCGGCTCCCTGGGCAGTTGCCGCGATCTGTCGCTCTTGTAGCTTCTCGCTGAGAACCTTTAGTTTATCCTCTAAGAGCTTACGACTTTTAGCCACACGAGCAAATGTCGCATCTAACGATACAATAGCACCCTTTATCTCCTCGACTTTGGATAGCGCCATGCTTGAGGTCATCGACATTGACTTCACCTCCTGCGCATCTATATCAACTGCGTCGTTTGAGATAATAACGAAGTAGACTGCACCATCGACTCTAGCGATCTGCTCGACGATATACTTTGCACTCCATTCATCTAACGAGGTATCATAGGTAGACTCCGAAGCCGAGAAGTATCTCATCGTAAGACCCTGCTCCGCTAATTTTGATAACTGCGCGGGGGAGAAGTCACCCCATGGCGACATCTCTTGAGCTAATTTTTCATAGCGCGCAACCTCCGATTTGTAGTGTGCTAGGTTTTGTGTTGCCTCCCTAAAAGCGTCGTGAGCCTCATCACCCGAAGTATATGGTAACGCGTCACTCTCGCCCTCTGTGTCGAGTGGTTTGATCGCCTTGTTGTACGACTCAATCTCAAGCATGAGGGTTCTATCCTCCTCGGATGGTTCCCAACCAGTGGTTGTGATATCAACCAACCCAAGCTCTCTAAGGCGTGCGATAAACTCCTCACATCCTCTAGCGTAGAGGATAAAGTCATATTTTGACATCTTTACTATCATAACATCGCCCCCTCCTCAGCATTCTGCTGTTTAGTTTTTACGATTTTTTGAGCCGACTTAGAGAGATTCTCCTCATCCTCCATAAATCTCTTAATCTTACGTATAGCATCCTCATAACCAGGTATTTGAACCTTGTCGTAGAGGTTTACTTTTTGAGTAGTTTTACGGCGTGCATAATCAAGAAGTTCCATCTTATACTCGTACACCTCATTCTCAATTTTCAAACGTGCAAGACGCTTAAGAAGATCTAATCCATCACTGTACCACACTGGAGATGAAAACAGATCATATCCCTTCTCTTCGAACTTTACATCCTCTAAAATTGGAGTACGCACACCCGCAATCTTCTGTTCAGATAGCTCAACATCAGATATACGTATTAGGTCACAATCAAACTCTCCCCAGAGCGAAACCATATAGTCATACTCGCCAATGAGCTGTTCGAGTTTTTCACCATATTCGCGTGCGGAGTCCTTCGCTCTCTTGACCTCAGAACGCAGTGCCGACTCCTTACTTTTGATAGTCGGAAGCGCCTTCACTCTCATCTTGAGCTGTTTATCTAGCTCACCTAGCGAAGTCTTATTATATTGAAATTTGATTGCCATAACATATTATTCTTTCCAATATTTCTCAACCAAATCCTGCTTGATAGCAACCTCTTCGTGCGAGAAATATTTACTAAATAGTGACCACGCAGTATCAAGCATCTCGTCAATCTCGATATTGATATCAATAGAAAGGAGCTTCATTGAGTAGTCATACGCAAACTTTAGTACTCGCTCGTCATACGCCGACAGATCAAAACCATTCTCCAGCTTAGTCTTTGAGTTGGCTGCATCGGCAAACAGACGCACACAAGCGTTCATTACTTGTGGATGGTCTTCGCGAGTCTTCTTTCCGATAACCAGCTGCTTCAAACGCGAAAGTGAACGGAATGGGTCTACGATAACCTTACCCGTATCAGTATCGTTACGAAGGAACAACTGACCCTCGGTGATATAACCCGTATTATCAGGTATGGCGTGCGTGATATCGCCTCCCGATAGGGTAGTGACCGCAATGATAGTTATCGAACCACCATTAGGCAGCTGCACCGCTTTTTCGTAGATTTTAGCGAGGTCGGAGTATAGGGAACCAGGCATTGAGTCCTTTGATGGGATTTGGTCCATACGGTTTGACACAATAGCCAAAGCATCGGCGTATAGAGTCATATCGGTGAGCAGCACAAGCACCTTCTCGCCCTTATCAACAGCGAAATACTCCGCCGCAGTAAGCGCCATGTCGGGGATGAGCAGACGCTCAACGGGAGCATTCTCTGTTGTATTGACAAACGATACGATGCGGTCAAGTGCTCCTGCGTTCTCAAAGACGCTCTTGAAGTACAAGAAGTCATCGTTGGTAAGACCCATACCTCCAAGGATAATCTTATCGGCCTTAGCACGTAGCGCCACATTAGCCATCACTGCATTATATGGCTGATCGGGATCGGCAAAGAATGGGATCTTCTGACCCGACACGATGGTGTTATTGAGGTCGATACCCGCAATACCTGTGGCAATAAGTTCTGAGGGTTGCTTACGACGAAATGGATTCACCGTAGGACCTCCAATCTCGCGCGATTCTCCCTCGATAGGCTCTCCTCCCTCAAGAGGTTCTCCGTAGGCGTTGAAGAAACGTCCAGCTAGATTATCCGAAACCTTAAGCTTTGGTGGCTCACCATGAAATATAACCTCTGAGTTTGTTGCCAAACCCTCTGTTCCCGCAAATACCTGTAAGGTGACATTCTCACCCATCAATTTTACGACCTGAGCGAGCTTACCACCAACAGTAGCAAGTTCGTCATTACCAACTCCCGAAGCACGTAGAGTGACGGTTGCTTTGGTGATATTGTCGATCTTTGTATATATCTTTTGAAATGCACTCTTTGTCATAATCTCTACTATTGTTTGTTTGTTACCTTCTCTGCCACAGCATCACTAATCTTTGTGATGTAGCCCTTAAACTTATCGCCTTGCCACTCAGTGTAGTTCATCTGGCGGAAGTCGTTGATTAGGGATTTGAAGAATTGTGAACACTCCTCAAAACCTGTAAAGGTATAGGAGTTACGACAGATATCAAGCACCATATTATACATAAATTGTTGACGTTCAATAGGGGTACTAGCATCAATATCATCAAAAGCATCTTGTTGTAGAATCACAAAGTCGATAAGCTCCGACTTCCAGAATCTCTCGTGATACTCGATTGGCACACCATCATCACCCAAGATATTAATTTGGTCATTAGCCTCTTTACCGCGCTGGATAATAGTTTTTCCTTCGTAGACCTTATCAATCCAGCCTAGCTCAACGAGTTCATCAAGGTAACCCTTCACCTCTGGGTACTCCAAATATTTAGAGTATGAATCAATGGGGTCAATAGAGGGGTAGCGCTTTGAGTCGGCACGACTCTGCGAAAGGGCGTAGAATGAACGTGCCGCCTTTTTAGTCGACTCCGTTACAGGCTCCTTAAGGTTACCTCCCGCAGGGGATACTGTACCTAGGAATGTCACTGAACCACTCTCACCACCCACAAGCTTCACAAGACCTGCGCGCGAATAGAAGTTAGAGATAATAGCCGACAAGTCCATCGGGAAGGCATCCTGACCTGGAAGTTCTTCCAGACGATTCGACATCTCACGAAGAGCCTGCGCCCAACGAGATGTAGAGTCTGCCATTACAAGAACCTTGAGTCCCATTGCGCGGTAATACTCACCAATGGTCATACCCGTATATACCGATGCCTCACGAGCCGCAACGGGCATATTCGAGGTGTTACAGATGATAATAGTACGCTCCATAAGGTTGTGCCCCGTACGTGGATCTATAAGTTCGGGGAACTCCGCAAAGATCTCAACAACCTCATTTGCACGCTCTCCGCACGCAACGATAATGATTACATCAGCCTCAGCTTGTTTTGATATTGCGTGCTGAAGTACCGTCTTACCAGCACCAAAAGGACCTGGGATAAAACCTGTACCTCCCTCAGCAATAGGGTTAAAGGTATCTATAGCGCGCACTCCCGTCTCCATAACCTTTGAAGGACGTGGCTTCTCTGTGTAGTTTCGTATGGCTTGCTTAACAGGCCACTTCTGAACCATCGTGATATTGTGGTCAACGCCCTCACTATCAGTGATAACAGCAATGGTATCGGTCACTTTATATGTTCCTGCCTCTACGACACTCTTAACTGTGTAGTTTGCAGACATAGTAAAAGGCACCATAATCTTATGGATCAACCACTGCTCCTTCACCTCACCTAACCACGAGGCTCCAGTAACCTTATCGCCTGCCTTAGCGAGTGGCTTAAACTCCCAAGAGGCATCGTAGTCAATAGCATCAGTCGACGAACCACGCTCAATAAAGAGACCATCCATCTTCTCTAGGTCATTCTGTAGACCATCATAGTTACGTGAGAGGATTCCAGGAGCAAGAGTTGCCTCTAGCATATGACCCTCAAACTCAACTTTATCGCCAATCTTCAACCCTCGTGTTGAGTCAAAGACCTGCACATAGGCCGAATCGCCTACAACTTTGATGACCTCGGCCATCATCTTCGTATCACCGCAATATACCTGACATATCTCATTTTGCCCGACAGCACCGTCGACCTTAACGATAACGATATTGGCGATAATACCATTTACACGTCCCGTTGTTTTCATACTATGATTATTTATTATTTATCTTCTCTTTGGCTCCTAGCTCTTTGATCAAGGAGTTAAACATTTCGCGACCTCTAGCAGCATCGAGAGCAGACCAACGCGCTACAATATTAATCTTAACAAGGTATGCTAATATAGTATTGAGGTTGAAGTAATCAAACTCAGACATCTCTGAAGCTTCACCCCAACGAATCAGATCTATCTTATGCTCCTTCTCGACCATATTACCCTCATCGTTTATAGCGGCAATAATAGCGTCAAGGTAACTTAGCTCTCCACGAAGTCCGAAATCCGCAGCCGAGGAGCTAGTTAGCTGTTCTACTATATCATCCTCGCCAACAACAACGCTGTCAATCGTTATATCACGACCGCGCGCAATAACCGCAGCTGCGACATTACGTATATTGCGGTCTGTTGTAGACCACGCCTTAAGGAAGGAGCTTTTTGATGCCTCACACTCCGCGTAATAGGCTCCAAAGAGCATCTTCTCAAATCGCTCACCAGATGTTAGATCTTCGCCTTTTGAGTAGGATTGAATCACATGCGCTATCTTCGAAGGTAGAAGAGTGGGGGATATCAACTGCTCCTCGATCTCTTCGCGAGAGAGGTTACCTAAAGGATTGTGCATACCTCTTGAGGCTCTACAAGCAACAATGTTTTCACAATCATAATAGGTATAAAGTAATCTCACAACTTGAGCGTCCTTGGCAGATAACTCCGCAAGGATCTCCTCAACGATAGCCTTGGCGTCAAAACCTTTAGCCTCTGAATCTAGGGCGTACTCCCTCAGACCAGCAACTAGGCTGTAGTATTGAGACTCAAACATGACCTTTACGATTTAAAGATCAACTCTGAGACCTTCTCTCGTAGATATTGACGCATTAAAGAGTCGAAATCTTCATCCGAGAATGAGATATAGTAACCTCCATCCTTGGCTCCAACCTTGAATCCGCTCTTTACCTCATCAGAGTAACCAACCTCAACACCCGCATCAAGAAGTTTTTTAAGGTTTTTCTCAAACGAAGCGTCTAGTGTCTTTTTTGCTGCGGTAGGTAGAAGTGCATTAAGTGTAACCTTTCCAGAGGCTGCGCCATCCCAATTTTTAGCAACTGCGATGAGCATCTCTTTGATGAAATCGCCATCCATTGTCGCCTTCTTGATTCCGCCACTAATAGATTGAGTAATTATCAACTGTGATATCTCTGCTTTGATCTTTGAAACAGCCTGCTTTCCAGCAAGTGAGATCTCAGTTAGAGAGTTCTTCATGAGATCCTCGGACTCGTTTTTAGCCCCCTTGATAATAGCCTCTGCCTGTTTTTTTGCCTGAGTTATAATCTCCTCTGCCTCACTCTTTGCAGCAGCAACCAATGACTCTGCCTGCGAGCGTCCCTTCTCAAGCCCCTCATCATAAAGGCGCTGAGTTAATTGTTGAAGTTTATTGTCCATATCTAACTTTAGTAAATATTTTTCAGAAATACGTCTTGGGCAAACTTACATAAAAAACTTTACATAAAAAAATATTTTTCTATTTAAATTATCAAATTACCCATTTAGTATCTTCTTCTAATCAACTACAAAATTACGACTATATTAATTACACGCCAAGTTTATCAGGCGTCGTATGTACCTCAATTTTGTAATCTATCCCTAATAATATCCCACAATGATAAAAACAAATCAGCAACCGTAGCTATTTACTACGATTGCTGATCTATAAATATATAATAGGTATAATATACTATTGAGCTAAATGCTGTGCGCGCAAAAGATCTTGGACAACTTTAACAGGAGAGAATGTCGAAATAGGCACCTCCACAAAGATAGTGTTCCAATATGCCATAGCTCCATTCCAAAGACCTGGCAGCTCTTGTGCACGTAGAGCGCGCCCACCACTTGATTTTTCTGAGATGAAACCTGTCGATGGATCAACGTAGTCAGCAAGAGAGAACTTCTCACCTTTGTAGTTACGTACTCCACACACCAAATCAACTGGATTAAAGTGTGTAGCCTCGCTCATTAGAGAGATATGCTCGGGAGAGATCTGGCTCGACTCTGCAATTTGGAGACTCTGAGAGTTATCCTCGCCAATAACCCAGAAAGGACCTCCTCCAGGCTCACCCTCGTTGCGCACCATCCCACAAACACGGATAGGGCGATCAAGTAGCGCACGAAGTGTTGTTAGGGTATACTCTGTTGGTAGCTTGATTTGAAGTTGAGACTCCACGAACTCAGCAACATCTTTAATATCTGCGT
>JBCQVD010000022.1:0-23838 GCA_047173405.1 Rikenellaceae bacterium | reverse complement strand
GAGTTTGATTTATTGAACTTTTTTATATAACTTTGACATTAAATAGATGCTTTAATTTAGGACGTTACGGGTTCTTGTCCTAAATTTTGAAGTAAAAAAGAAAAATTAGAACCCACCTTTACAAACTAATAAACGAATCAATGGAAAATTTGTTAACCCAAATTAAGGCACAGATTGAGATTTTTGATGTTAATGCTGAGGCTCAGTGTACAAAGGGAGTTAAGGCTGCAGGAGCACGCGCGCGCAAGGCTGCATTGGAGATCTCTAAGTTAATGAAAGAGTTTAGAAAGGTCTCTTTGGAGTCTTCTAAGTAATCTCAACCGTGAGTTGATAATAAAATGACATGGGTGACTGTGTCATTTTTTTATTTTTATAATAATCTTAGATTCTAAATTTATACTTCATGAATCACGAATATACACCCTTGTCGTCGCGTTACGATACGATGCCTTACGCGCGTTGCGGAGTTAGTTCACTTGTGTTACCGCGTCTATCATTAGGCTTGTGGCATAACTTTGGTAGTTATGACGATCTTCAGGTGGCGACAAATATTATAACTAGAGCCTTTGATTGTGGTATTACACACTTCGACCTAGCTAATAACTACGGACCCGAGCCAGGGAGTGCCGAGGTTAACTTTGGGCGAATTATGCGTAGTGAACTCAGTGCTTATCGCGATGAGATACTTGTCGCCACCAAGGCGGGGCATCCGATGTGGGCGGGACCTTATGGCGGGAACTCGTCGCGCAAGAGCATTATGGCGAGCGTAGACCAGAGCCTTAAACGTACGGGGCTTGATTATTTTGATATCTTTTACTCTCATCGCTATGATGGCGAGACTCCTCTCGAGGAGACGCTCACGGCACTTGTTGATATAGTGAAGGCGGGCAAAGCTCTCTATGTTGGGCTATCGAAGTACCCACCTGCTCAGGCGCAGCGAGCCTATGAGTTTTTGGCTCGCGCGGGTGTTCCGTGTCTGGTGAGCCAATATAGATATAGTATGTTTGAGCGTACACCTGAGAGTGATACTATCCCGTTGGCGGCGAAGTGGGGTTCGGGGGTTATTGGCTTCTCTCCGCTTGCGCAGGGGATGTTGAGTTCTAAATATTTGGGAGGTATTCCCGCCTCTTCGCGCGCAGCGAGTGGTTCGCCATTTCTATGTGCTGAGCAGATTACGCCAGCTAAATTGCAGGTGATAAGGGAGCTTAATGTGATGGCGCAGAGCCGAGGTGAGACGTTGGCGCAGATGGCTCTTAAGTGGACGCTGCGTGATAAGAGGGTTAGCTCGGTGGTTATCGGTGCGAGCACGGTCGATCAGCTCAATGATAGCCTAGGTGCTGTTGAGGGTGTTGGCTTTGATGATATGGAGTTGCAGGAGATCGAGAAGATACTAAGTGCTATTTAAGGATAAAAGGCGTCCTTTTGTTAATAATTATTTCGTGACGTGCTTGATTGGAATTTACTTTTTTTGTAAATTTGTGCGATTTGTATGTTTAATATCCCCTCATATAGATAAGAAGTGCGTTTTTTTTCAATATTAGTTACTGTTGTGGGTTATGCCGTGCTGCTAGTTATGTGCATAATCTTTTTGGTTGCCTCAGCGCTCGCCTTGGTTGTTTGTTACCCTTTCGACCCAAAGCGACGTGTGGTTCATAATCTATCAAGATGTTTGGTATACCTCTTTTTTGGTCTTATTTTTCGCCCTTTTTGGAGGTGTCAAGTTGAGGGGCTTGAGAATATTGATCGTAAGAAGAGCTATGTTGTGCTGCTCAACCATAGTAACATGAATGATATTCCGATACTCTACTTCTTGCCTCTCGATTTTCGTTGGGTCTCGAAGCAAGAGGTCTTTAAGGTGCCTATTATTGGTCAATTTCTGCTGCTTCATGGAGATATTCTAATAGAGCGAGGCAACCCGTCGGTGGCGATGGGTAAGGTTCGAGCCGAGGGTCGTGAGTGGCTGAAGCGTGGTGTCTCGGTGGCTATCTTTCCTGAGGGGACTCGTTCTCGCTCGGGTGAGTTGCTAAGATTTAAGAGCGGGGCGTTTCGTCTGGCTCAAGAGGCTGGGGTTGAGATTCTACCCGTTGTGGCGGATGGCACGAAGTCTCTTATTGCATCAAATGGTGTGATGGGCTTTCGTGGGCGAGTTAAGCTACGGGTACTCCCTGCGGTGAGCGCCCAGAGGGTGGCGCAGACCGAACTTAAGGATCTGGTCGATGAGGTGCGCACACAGATGAAAGAGGCGTTGGAGGATGTGCGAGCTAAGGCAAATTGATTATTAAAATAAGAGGTAAAGATATAGATGACAGAGCTGAATATAACACCAAATGATAATTATGGCGATGACGCCATTGTAACCCTCTCCCCTAGAGAGCATATACGCCTGCGTCCAGGTATGTATATCGGTAAGCTAGGTGATGGATCGCAGAGTGATGATGGAATATATGTACTCATTAAGGAGGTTGTCGACAACTCGGTCGACGAGTTTGTTATGGGTGCAGGTAAGTCTGTGGATATCACCGTTGAAGATGGTTGCGTGAGGGTGCGGGATTATGGTCGCGGTATACCTTTGAAGTCACTGCTTGCGGCTGTGAGCGAGATGAATACAGGTGGAAAATACGGAGGCTCTGCCTTTAAGAAGAGTGTTGGTCTCAATGGTGTGGGTGTCAAGGCGGTAAATATGCTCAGCGAAGAGTTTGTGGCGCGTTCGGTTCGTGATGGCGAGGCGCGTACCATAACATTCTCGAAGGGGTTACCTTTGGGTGATGAGTGGGAGAGCGGTGTGAATGAGCTTAACGGTACCATCATCTCCTTTAGGGTCGACAGGGAGGTGTTTGGTGAGTATAGCTATAATATGGAGTATGTTGAGCAGATGGTGCGCAACTACACCTACCTCAACCTAGGTCTCGCCTTTACTCTCAATGGTCAAAAGTATGTGTCGCGCAATGGACTCTTAGACCTTTTGGGTGAACACATGAGCGAGGAGCCTCTGTATGCACCTATTCACCTCTCGGGTGAGGATATCGAGGTTGTGATAACCCACTCGTCGAGGTATGGCGAGAGCTACTTCTCGTTCGTTAATGGACAATATACTTCGCAGGGAGGTACACACCAAGCGGCGTTTAGGGAGTCGCTAGCTAAAGTTATCAAGGATTTCTATAAACGAGATTTCGACCCTTCGGATATACGTACCTCAATAATTGCTGCGATATCAATTAAGGTGAGCGACCCAGTCTTTGAGTCTCAGACAAAGATCAAGCTAGGCTCCAAGGAGGTTAGCCCAGGGGTGCCTATCCGTAACTTCATAATGGAGTTTTTGGGTCAGAACCTTGATAACTACCTCCACAAAAACCCTGAAACGGCGCAGATCTTACAACGTAAGATCGTTGACAATGAGAAGGAGCGCAAGGCAATTTCGGGTATTCAGAAGAAGGCACGCGAGATAGCAAAGAAGGTATCTCTTAACAATAAGAAACTGCGCGATTGTAAGATCCACCTCACCGATAAGAGCGATTTGGCGGAGCAGTCGATGATATTTATCACGGAGGGTAACTCTGCGTCGGGTTCGATAACATCGAGCCGTGACCCGCGTATTCAGGCGGTCTTTTCGCTGCGCGGTAAGCCGCTCAACTGTTATGGGCTAACCAAGAAGGTGGTATACGAAAATGAGGAGTTTAACCTGCTTCAGGCGGCACTCAATATAGAAGAGGATATGGCTAACCTGCGTTATAACAAGGTAGTTATAGCGACCGATGCCGATGTTGACGGTATGCACATACGCCTACTGCTACTTACCTTCTTCTTGCAGTTTTTCCCTGATGTTATTCGCGGAGGGCACCTCTACATCCTCCAAACGCCACTCTTTAGGGTGCGCAACAAGCAGCAGACGATATACTGTTATAGTGATGAGCAGCGCCTGAGTGCAATTGATAAGTGTGGAGCCTCGGCTGAGATTACTCGATTTAAAGGTCTCGGTGAGATCTCGTCGGGTGAGTTCAAGGAGTTCATAGGCGAGAATATGCGTCTCGATAAGGTTCGAATGACTAAGGATGATCCAATAAACGAGATGTTGGAGTTCTATATGGGAAAAAATAGCTTCGAGAGACAAGGTTTCATTATTGATAACCTACGTGTTGAGGAGGATATAGTTGATAGTTATGGAGAGTAAAACAGATATGCCTAATATGCAGGATACAACACCCCAAAAGAGATATAGCCGTCTCACATCCGAGGAGGCAGGAGTGCGTAAGCTCTCGGGAATGTACAAGAGTTGGTTCTTAGACTACGCTTCGTATGTTATTCTGGAGCGTGCTGTGCCACACCTTCATGATGGTCTTAAGCCAGTGCAGCGCCGTATCCTTCACGCAATGAAGGTGGTCGATGATGGGCGTTTTAATAAGGTTGCCAATATTGTTGGTCAGACGATGCAGTATCACCCCCATGGTGACGCCTCGATAAAGGATGCACTTGTGCAGATAGGTCAAAAGGATCTACTCGTTGAGTGTCAAGGTAACTGGGGTAATATTCTCACGGGAGACGATGCCGCAGCGGGTCGTTACATCGAGGCTCGATTATCGAAGTTTGCCCTCGAGGTGGTCTTTAATCGTAAGACAACGGAGTGGATGCTCTCGTACGATGGACGTAAGGAGGAGCCTGTGGTGTTGCCAATTAAATTCCCGTTGCTACTAGCTCAAGGGTCGGATGGTATCGCCGTGGGTTTAGCGTCTAAGATTCTACCTCACAACTTTTTGGAGCTTATAGATGCTGCCGTAGCGCACCTGCGAGGCGAGGAGTTTGAGCTGTTGCCCGACTTTTCGACGGGAGGTTACATGGACGCTAGTCGCTATAATGATGGTCTTAGGGGTGGTGCGGTTAAGGTACGTGCCAAAATATCTAAGATAGATAAACGTACCCTTGCAATTACCGAGATACCATACAATACAACCACGGAGTCGATAAAGGAGTCGATTATTAAGGCTAACGAGAAGGGTAAGATCAAGATCCGCAAGGTTGATGATAACACAGCCGAGAAGGTCGAGATAATAATACAGGTTGCTAATGATGAGTCGAGCGACAGAACCATTGATGCTCTCTACGCCTTTACCGATTGCGAAGTGTCGATATCGCCTAACTTGTGTGTTATCCACGAGAATAAACCCCACTTTTTGGGTGTGAGCGAGATTCTACGTCGCTCGGTGGACCATACGCGCGACCTGCTAGGTTTGGAGTTGGAGATTAAACTCACCGAGCTACAACAGGCATGGCATGCAGCATCGCTGGAGCAGATATTCATTGATAATAAGCTCTATTCGCTGTTGGAGGGTTGTCGTAGCCGCGATGAGGCATACGAGGCGGTGGACAAGGGTCTGGAGCCATTCAAGAAGAGGCTACGCCGCGAGGTGACGCGCGAAGATGTGCAGCGCCTCACGGAACTGAAGTTCATCCGTATCACGCGCTACGACAGCTCGAAGGCGGATAACGAGATCAAGAAGATAGAGGAGGATATCAAGGCTACGGAGTATAACCTATCACACCTAACCGATTTCACTGTCGCCTACTTTGAGCGCATACGCGAGAAGTATGGCAAGGGTCGTGAGCGCCGCACAGAGCTACGTGCTTTTGATATGATTGAGGCTACGAAGGTGGCGGTGACCAACGCGAAGCTCTATGTTGATAGGGTTGAAGGGTTCTATGGCATCGGTAAGTCGATGAAGGAGTGCGAATTTGTGTGCGACTGTTCGGATATAGATGATGTGATTATCTTTATGCGTGATGGTCGTTACATGATAACCAAGGTGAGCGACAAGGCGTTTTATGATAAAAATATATATTATATTGGTGTCTTTAAGCGCAATGATGAACGTACTATATATAATGTACTCTACCGCGATGGTCGTCAAGGTGCACTTATGATGAAGAGGTGCGCCATTAAGGGTATAACACGCGATAAGGATTACAACATAACTAAGGGTACTCCCAAGAGTGATATCCTCTACATGTCGGTCAATCCAAACGGTGAAGCAGAGATACTTAAGATCTACTATAAGCCGCGTCCACGACTAAAGAAACTCATCGTAGACCTCGACTTCTCGACCTTAGCAATTAAGGGGCGTGCGAGCCAAGGTAATCTATTCTCGCGTTACGGCATCCACAAGATCACCGTTAAGCAGCGCGGAATATCGACACTCGCGGGGCAGAATATATGGTATGATGGCGATGTGCGTAGGCTCAATGCAGATGAACACGGTGTGTTGTTGGGTGAGTTTAAGGGGGATGATAAGATTCTTGTGTGGACTTCGCGCAATCAATATTATATCACAGGTTTTGATATCATGCAGCATTTCCCCGACGAGACTTCAAGTGTGGAGCGTTACACGGCGGGAGATGTCTATAGTGTATGTTATTTTGACCGTGAGCAGAACTATTTCTACCTCAAACGTTTCGAGGTCGAGCTAGGTGATAAGTTGCAGAGCTTTTTGGGCGAGGAGGGTGAGACCGACTTTATCTGTATGACCTCATGCGCTGGAGCTAAACTAGAGATCAGCTACAAGGGTGCTCACGCCACGCGCCCAAGTGACCTTATTGAGGTTGATGATTTTGTCGGTGTTAAGAGCCATCGCGCGAAAGGTAAGAGGCTCACAACTTATGATGTGTCAACGCTAAGATTTATAGAGCCAGAGGTGACACCCGAGGAGGTAGATGAGTCGTTTGATGATGATGATGAGGCGGAAGCCTCAGATATTCAAGATGTTCAGAGCGCGGAGGAGGTGGCTGACCAGTTAAATCTATTTTAGTTATGCTACTATTTTTGATAGGATATATGGGGTGTGGTAAGAGTACCATAGCTCGAAAATTGGTGCAACGTTTAGGTTGGAAGTTGATCGATACAGATCATGAGATAGAGATGCGTGAGGGTTGTAGCGTGGCAGAGATATTTGAAGGCAAAGGAGAGGAGTATTTCAGGGCTTGTGAGCGCTCTTTAGTTGAGGAGCTAGCGCAAGAAAAGGAGTCTTGTGTTGTCTCTACGGGCGGTGGACTGCCTGTGTGGGGGGATAACATGACGCTACTCAACAGTGTAGGTCAAAGCGTCTATATTGCACGAACAGCCGAGAATATAGCCTCGCGTTTAAGCCCTCGGGGGCGTCATAAACGTCCTAAGCTGAGGGGGCTGAGTGATGAGGAGCTAATAGCTTTTATGAGTGCAGGGATCGCTCAACGTGAGCCTATATACTTAAACGCAACGCTAACACTTGAGGCGGTACCTCTTAGTGATGATGAGATTGTAGCACGTATTGTAGCTTTAATAAAAAACCATTGCTAGATCGCAAATTATGAATTTTCGTCCAATAGGAATATTTGATTCTGGATTAGGAGGCTTGACTATATGGAGTGCAATAAAAGAGCGGCTACCACATGAGTCATTGCTCTATCTGGGTGATGGTCTGCATTGTCCCTATGGACTACGTAGTGATGATGAAGTGTGCGCCTACACGCTTCGTGCTGCCGAGGAGCTTCTATCTAAGGGGTGCAAGATGATTGTTGTGGCGTGTAATACAGCGACAAATGCAGCTATCGAGCATCTTCGTGAGCGGTATCCGAGTGTGCCTATTGTGGGTATGGAGCCAGCGATAAAACCTGCGTGTGAGAGGAGCCAAAGCGGAGTTGTTGGGGTTATAGCCACGAAGCGGACACTCGAAGGGGCGATGTTTCAGCAGACCTCCAAGAGGTACGGCGTGGGGGTGCAGATCTTAGCTTTTGAGGGGCGCCAGTTTGTCGAGATCGTAGAGCGCGATATGGAACAGACCCATCAAGCCAAGGAGTTAGTGAGAGAGGTGGTGATGCCAATAGTGGAGTCGGGGGCTGACTATATAGTGTTGGGGTGCACGCACTATCCCTTCTTGAGGGGTGCTATTGAGGCGGTGGCTCCTGGCGTTCAAGTTATTGACTCGGCACCAGCCGTAGCGCGACAAGTGGAGAGACGGCTAAAGGAGTGCGGGTTGTTATACGTAGGTGAGCAGACGCCTTCATACTATTTTTTAAGCTTTGCAGACGATGAGTACTGCGAGCGTATAATTGCAAAATCGAGGAGAATATAAAATGAATAATGATACTATCATAGATAAAGATTCTAAGGAGCAGCAGGGTGATACCACCAGATGGGTCGTTGGCTTGTCGGTATTCTTTGTAGGGCTTTTTATGTTGGCATCGGTGTTTTTTTATTATACTGATTGGAGTGCTGATTATTCAATTATATATCGAGTAGACAGCGAGAACCCCAACTTTAAATATGAGGAGATATCGAACCCATGCGGACATATAGGGGCATGGATTGGCGAACTTCTCGTGGGGCGTAGCTTTGGCGTCGTGGGCATATTGTTTGCGTTGATGCTCTCAACGCTGGGTCTGAGGGTTGTGAGGCAGGAGCCACTGAAGCTCGGTCGGGTGTTGTTGATGGTTGCTCTATTGATGCTTTGGGGTTCACTATCATTGGCCTTTGTGTTTAGTGGCGTAGAGATATTTAATAGTGGTCTAGGTGGCGCCTTTGGTGTTGAAAGTATAGCCTTTCTGAGAGGCATAATAGGTAGCGTAGGGTGTGTGATACTGCTTATTGGAGGGTGGATCCTTACTGGTGTCTTTATAAATCGTAACTTCATAAATACTGTTAACTCAGCAGGTAATGTCGCGTTGGATAGCGGTGAGCGTATTGTTGATATGGTCAAGAGTAAGGTTGCACACCCTAAGCGCGCGGCAAACTCCACACCTAGTGAGCAACCCAATGTGAATATAGACGATATAGAGTCTCAAATAGAGAGTCTTGAGGTCGAGAACAGTGAGTTTGGGGAGTCTCCATTTCGTGATATCGTGGAGCAGATAGAGCAGCAGATAGAACAATCAACTGAGCCGGTTGAAGGGCAAGTTGAAGAGGAGGAGATCGAGGATGAGGAGGAGTTGATCCCGTTTGAGGTGGAGCATACCGCCGAGAATCCAGTTGTTGAGAATCCACTTGTTGAGCAGCCTCAAGAGGAGCCAGAGCAGTCGAGTGACGGTCTTGTGGTACAAGTTATAGCCAATGAGGTCGTTGAGCTGGACGAGGAGGATATCGAAAGCGCTCTGTATGATCCCATGAAGGAGCTGAACGACTATAAGTTGCCGCCAGTTAGTTTGTTGGAGGACTATATAAATGATGAGAGGGTGACCGATGAAGAGATTTATGACAATAAAATCAATATAGAGGAGACCCTCAAGCACTTTGGAATACCTATTGAGCGTATCAAGGCGACGGTAGGTCCAACCATTACACTCTACGAGATACGTCAAGCTCAGGGTGTCAAGATATCGAAGATTCAAGGGCTGGAGAATGATATCGCGCAGAGCCTCAAGGCGCTGGGAATACGTATCATTGCCCCTATACCTGGACGCGGAACAGTGGGTATCGAGGTGCCTAATCGCCATAAGCAGGTTGTTTCGATGTACTCCTCTGTTCGAAGTCAACGTTTTCAGGAGTTGCGCGCAGAGCTGCCTATCGTTATTGGACGTAATATCCAGAACGAGAACTATGTATTCGACTTAGCTAAAATGCCTCACCTTCTAGTAGCGGGTGCTACGGGTCAAGGTAAGTCGGTGGGTCTCAACGCGATAATAACATCGCTCTTGTATCGTAAACACCCCGCAGAGCTGAAATTGGTGATGATCGACCCTAAGATGGTGGAGTTCACTCCTTATAAATCTCTGGAGCACCACTTTATGGCAAAGATGGAGTCTGAGGAGGATGTAATCATCACAGACCCTAAGAAGGCGGTATATACACTTAATGCACTGTGTGAGGAGATGGAGAAGCGCTTGAAGCTACTCTCGATCGCTGCGGTACGTAATATTGTGGAGTATAATGCCAAGTTCCGCCAACGACGCCTGAACCCAGAAAAGGGGCACTTCTTTATGCCATATATTGTGGTTATTGTCGATGAGTTTGCCGACCTAATAATGATGTCGCGTGAGGTTGAGGCTCCCGTGATGCGTCTAGCTCAAAAGGCGCGAGCTGTGGGTATTCACCTTATTGTAGCGACGCAGCGTCCCGATGTGAAGGTTATCACGGGAGGAATCAAGGCTAACTTCCCCGCACGTATAGCCTTTAGAGTGATGCAGATGATCGACTCTCGAACAATCATCGACCAGCCAGGAGCCAATCAGCTCATAGGTCGTGGCGATATGCTATTCTCAAAGGATGGCGAACTTACGCGTATCCAGTGTGCTCTGGTTGAGACCGACGAGGTGGTGCGTGTGGTTGATTATATCTCAGCGCAGAAGGGTTATACCGAGGCGTATCGTCTACCTGATTATTCTCCCGAGGGGGCAGCGGATATGGATCTCGGTTCACAGAGCGGTGCACCAATTAAGTATGATACACTTTTTAGTGAGATTGCGCGTGCTGCGGTTTCGAATGGCGCAATATCGACATCTTCGATACAGCGTAACTACGAGGTTGGTTTTAACCGCGCAGGACGCATTATGACACAGCTCGAGAGGGCGGGTGTCGTAGGGCGTCAGGAGGGAGCTAAGCCCCGAGAGATTCTATTTTATGATATGCCATCTTTGGAGGCAAAATTACAGAGTCTAGGGGTTTCATAGAGTTAAAATTGCTAATTATGAAGAGTTTATTAGTTATAGTTTTTGTCTTTATATCGACGCTATTGTCGCACGCTGCGGAGTCAGAGGCGCAGGAGGCAGTAGCAGCGATGCAGAAGAGCATAGAGAGTATGGGGTCTTACTCCGCGACTGTTCGTGTTCGCCCGAAGGGGGCTGCCGCGTCGGTGAGCTTGCAGTATAGCGTTAGCGGAGATTCCTATTATATGTCGATGCCGCGCTACGAGATATATGGCGAAGGGAGTACGCGCTACGAGGTTAATAACAAGAGCAAGGAGATTATCATAGCTAAGAGTAAGGGCTTGAGCGACGATATGCTGAGTAATCCAGCACAGAGTCTTAAGTTGTTGTGGAGTAACTTCAATGCCGAGATGATCTCTAAGAGTGACAAGGAGTGGAGCGTGCGACTAACGCCCAAATCGACGATTGAGGGGTTGGTTATTGACCGTGCGCTATTAGATATAAGTAGGGTCACAAAGTTACCCGTGAAGCTCATCTACGAGGCGGGCGATGATCGAGCGATTATACGTTTCGATGCTATCAAGCCCCTATCAAGCCCCATACCTCGCTTCGATAGATCTAAATTCGAGGAGTACGATATATTCGATTTTTAAATCATAACGTGAGTTTTGGATAAGAATTTCTTATCCAAAACTCACGTTAATACTTTATATCGCTGAGAAACAACCCTTGGGCGGGTGCGCTGCCGCTTGCTCGCGAGAGGTCGCAGCTGAGTATGATGTCGTTGAAATCTTCGTGGGTATACTTTCCACGCCCTACATCTACAAGTGTGCCGACAATGGCGCGTATCATATTGCGTAGGAAGCGGTCGGCGCGGATGGTGAATATCAACTCCCCTTTAGGTGAGGTGTGCCACTCGGCGTAGCTCACATCGCAGATATTAGTCTTGTTATTGGAGTTTAGTTTGGCGAAAGAGGTGAAATCGTTGTGCTTTAAGAGGTAATCAGCCGCTCGATTCATATTTTCGATATCGAGAGTGACATAATATTGCCACGATAGCTCGCGTGAGAATGGATTTTTTTGTGGTTCGATAATGTAGGTATACTCGCGCATGGTTGCCGAGAAGCGGGCATGCAGTTCGGTGTCTACGGGGTAGACGCTTTTGATGGCTATGTCGGGCGGAAGAATTACGTTTAGTTTGTAGCAAAGTTGTTGGCAATCAATAGCTTCGTTGGTGTGGTCGAAGTGCGCTACGTAGTGCGAAGCGTGTACGCCAGCGTCGGTTCTGCCAGCTCCTGTGATCTCGATTTTAGACCTTAGAAGTTTACTAAGAGCATCTTCAATGCACCCTTGTATTGTGATATCGTTATTTTGGCGCTGCCAACCACAATAATTTGTCCCTTTATATCGTAATTCAATGAAGTATCTCATATTGCAAAAGTAATAAAAAAAATCTATCTTTGCCCAGATATAGATTCGGAAAATTTAAAATAGAAAAATATATGAAAGTAGCAATTATTGGTTACGGTAAGATGGGTCGCGAGATCGAGAAGATTTTGGTTGACAGAGGTCACAGTGTACCCCTCATCATTGATATAGATAACGCGGAGGATCTATGCCTTGAGAAGTTGGCGGGTGTGGATGTAGCCATTGAGTTTACAACGCCTCAGACGGCATACGCTAACCTCGTGAAGTGTATCGAGGGATCTACTCCTGTGGTTAGTGGAACAACAGGATGGTTGAACCACTTCGAGGAGCTTAAGACTCTCTGCGCGGAGCGTAAGGGCGCTTTCTTCTACGCCTCAAACTATAGCTTGGGTGTGAACCTTATGTTCAAGATCAACAAGCAGTTGGCGGAACTTATGAACCGTTTTGAGGGTTATTCGGTAGAGGTCGAGGAGATTCACCATATCCATAAGAAAGATGCTCCTAGCGGAACAGCTATAACAATCGCTGAGGGGCTAATTGAGAACCTATCGACTAAGTGTGGTTGGGTTAACGACACAACACCTGCCCCAGATGAGATTGAGATTAAGTCAATTCGCGAGGGTGAGTATCCAGGTACGCATACGGTGACTTATGAGTCGGTGGATGATGTGTTGGAGCTAAAGCATACGATTAAGAATCGTCGCACACTCGCGTTTGGTGCTGTTATTGCCGCAGAGTTCTTGTGTGGTAAGGAGGGTATCTATTCAATGGATGACATTATAAAATAGAACTTCAATGGATAAGATAAAGGCATTTTTTGCCAATAAGTGGGTTGGTTTTACACTCGCGACGCTGCTCTATATTCTATGGTTTGTTGTCTGGACAGGGGCTTTATGGTCGCTTGTCGGTATAGTTGTGATTTACGACATATATATATCGGGCTATATCAAGAGGTATATCGTTAAGCGTAATGATGAGTGGTGTGAGAGCAGTCCAATATATAAGTTTATATATGAGTGGGTCAATGCTTTGGTCTTTGCTACGGTTGTAGCTACGCTTATTCACACCTACATTTTTCAGCTGTATGTGATCCCCACCTCGTCGATGGAGAAGAGCCTGCTGGTGGGGGATTACCTCTACGTGAGTAAGGTGAGCTATGGACCAAAGATGCCAGTCACCCCGATCTCGTTTCCGTTTGTACACCACACGCTGCCTTTTACTCAAACGACGCCATCCTTTAGTGATGCCGTGAAGTGGAAGCATCGTAGACTAAAGGGTGTTCGAGGCATTGAGCACGAGGATGTTGTGGTCTTTAATTTCCCTGCTGGCGATACTGTGCTTCTGGAGAACCAGAGCGTGACCTATTACGATGTGCTGCGTGGCTATGAGGCTAATCTAGGGGCTAAGGCTGGTCGTGAGCGCCTCTTTAAGGATTATACTGTGGCGGTGCGTCCTGTCGATAAGCGTGAGAACTATATTAAGCGCTGCGTGGCGGTGGCAGGTGATACCATCAAGATTGTTGACGGCGTATTGTATGTCAACGGTGTGAAGGAGCCAAATAACGACCATCGACAGTACGTATATATTGTGCAGACGTCGTCGCCTCTGAGCAACTACTTGCTTCGTCGTCTGAATATCACGGAGGCTAGTGGTAACGGTTCTATCTATCAAATGCCGCTTAGTGATGAGGTAGCCAAGGAGATTGCGGCACAGCCTAATGTCATATCGGTGACTCGATATATTGCAAATGGTGCGCAGAATCCCGATATCTTCCCTCACGACTTGGATCGCTATGCGTGGGATATGGATAGCATGGGTGAGTTGTGGATACCTCAAAAGGGTGTGGAGGTTGAGTTGTCGCTCGACAATCTACCTCTCTACGAGCGTATAATAGACCTCTACGAAGGTAACGATCTGGAGCTTCGAGAAGATAAGATCTATATCAATGGTGAGCAGGCTAATAGCTACACCTTTAAGATGAATTACTACTGGATGATGGGTGATAATCGTCACAACTCGGCGGACTCTCGTTTCTGGGGTTTTGTGCCTGAGGACCATATCGTAGGTAAGGCATCTTTTGTGTGGTTGTCGCTCGATGCCGAGGGTTCATTCCCTGGGAATATACGTTGGAGTAGACTCTTTACTAAGATTAAATAGTCTCTGATCGTGGCACAAGATAGTTACTTTACAATCGCCTCGCCTGCCGAGACTATCTATAAGCAGATGAGCAGTAAGTTCCTCACCTATGGTTACCCCGTAGAGAGTGAGGAGCAGATCGCGGAGCATCTCGAGGCGCTGCGCAAGCGCTACTATGACGCTACGCACCACTGCTACGCGTGGAGGCTAGGGGCTAAGGGCGAGAAGTTTCGTGCCAACGACGATGGTGAGCCGTCGAGTACCGCAGGAAAGCCAATCCTCGGGCAACTACTGTCGCGTGAGGTGACAAATTGCTTGGTTGTTGTAGTGCGTTACTTTGGAGGTACTAAGCTAGGTGTCTCGGGGCTTATAGAGGCTTATCGAGAGTCTACGGCGCAGCTGCTCGACGAGGCTCAGATTATTGAGTGCAGTGTTGACGTGGCGCTGAAGGTGACCTTTAGCTATATCTCGATGAATGGAGTGATGAAGGTGGTCAAGGAGATGCAACCGCGCGTAGCGAGTCAAGATTTTGATAACCTGTGCACTATGGAGATGTTGATGCGCGAGAGTTTAGTGCAGCAGCTCATCGCACGCCTCGAGAAGGTCGAGGGGTGTAGTGTCGAAGTGGTTGAATAAGTGGGCGTCGAGGATGAGGAGCGCGGGTGAGTAAAATGAAATAAATGGTCGAATGAGCGTAGAGTCAAAACAGATATATATCAAAGGAGCAAGGGTTCATAACCTAAAGAATGTGGAGCTTACAATACCCCACAATAGGCTTGTTGTGGTTACGGGCTTATCGGGTTCGGGTAAGTCGACACTTGCGTTTGATACAATTTTTGCGGAGGGGCAGCGACGTTATGTCGAGAGCCTCTCTTCGTATGCGCGTCAGTTTTTGGGGCGTGTGAGTAAGCCCGATGTTGATGTGATAACGGGTATCGCCCCAGCTATCGCCATAGAGCAGCGTGTGAATACTCGTAACCCTCGCTCTACGGTGGGTACAACGACAGAGATCTACGACTACCTTAAACTACTCTTTGCTCGTGTGGGACACACCTTTTCGCCTGTCTCGGGTGTTGAAGTTAAATGTCAGAGCGTTGCCGATGTGGTTGACTATGTGATGGCGCTCAGTGAGGGTAGTGCTGCTATAATAACAGCTCCCTTAAGCTCTCATCAGGGTCAGGGAGTAGTGGACCGACTGCTCCAACTCATGGGCGATGGCTTTCAGAGGGTTCTCTTCGGTGGCGAGGTTTCGCTCATCGAGGAGTTTATGCCGCGTGTGGAGAGCGTCGAGGATATATCGCAACTCGAAGTGGTTGTCGATCGTGTGCGTGTGCGCAACGATGAGGAGCTAGTGAGTCGACTTATGGACTCGGTGTCGAAGGCGTATAGCTATGGTGACGGTATATGTTCTGTTGTTGTGGGAGGTAGCCAGAGGCTCTTCTCTTCGCGTTTTGAGGCTGATGGATTAACCTTTGAGCAACCAACGGAACACCTCTTTAGCTTTAATAACCCACTGGGCGCTTGCCCCGTGTGTGAGGGTTACGGCAAGGTTATAGGTATAGATGAAGATCTAGTTATTCCAGATAAGAGCCGCTCCATATATGACAATGCAATAGCTTGCTGGAGGGGCGAGACGATGAGTAAGTGGCGCGACCAGTTAGTGCTCAGTAGCCATAAGTTCAACTTCCCAATACACGCTCCATACCACGATTTAACGCGTGACGAGCGTCTGTTGCTATGGACAGGAAATGAATACTTCGAGGGTCTCAATGACTTCTTTGCATACCTCGAAAGCGAGAAGCGCAAGATCCAATATCGCGTGCTTAAGGCTCGATATACAGGTAAGTCAGTATGCCCAGAGTGTGGTGGCAGCCGCCTGCGCAAGGAGGCTCTATATGTGAGGGTGGGGGGTATAACTATAGCTCAAGCAGTCGCTATGAGCATAGATGAGTTATACGCCTTTTTTGAGGGTGTAGCTCTTGATGATTATGATACAAAAATGTCGGAGCGCCTTATCGTAGAGATTAAAAACAGGCTCTCTTACATGCTCGATGTCGGGTTAGGTTACCTCACTTTGGATCGTTTGTCATCGACCCTTTCGGGTGGTGAGTCGCAGCGTATCAATCTCTCGACGTCGCTAGGTAGTAACCTCACAGGGTCGCTCTATATCCTTGATGAGCCGAGTATTGGTCTGCACCCTCGTGATACGCACCGCTTGATAGGTGTGCTCAAGGCGCTACGCGACTTGGGCAACACGGTTATCGTCGTTGAGCATGAGGAGGAGGTTATTCGAGCTGCGGACTATATTGTTGATGTTGGTCCGAGGGCGGGTTACTTAGGTGGCGAGATTGTATATAGTGGCGACTATGAGGGGTTGCTTGGGTGCGAAGAGTCGCTAACGGCCGATTACCTCACCCATCGTCGCGAGATAGCGGTCTCTGCGCAAGAGCGTGCTGCGGCGGGGTCAATAGTGCTTCGCGGTGTGAGGGAGAATAACCTCAAAGGGGGCGATGTTGAGATCCCTCTAGGTGTGATGAGTTGTGTTACGGGCGTTAGTGGCTCGGGTAAATCATCGCTTGTGAGGGGTATTTTGTACCCCGCATTGAGGCGCAAAATAATGGAGAGCGGTGACAAGGCGGGTGATTTTGGAGGTATTGATGGAGATGTAGGAGCTATAACATCTGTTGAGATGGTTGACCAGTCGCCCATAGGTAAATCATCACGCTCAAATCCAGTGACATACATTAAGGCGTACGACGAAATTCGTAAGCTCTACGCCGAACTTAAATATTCACGTAACATGGGGTTCACGCCATCGTCGTTCTCGTTTAATATCGCGGGAGGACGTTGCGAAGAGTGCCAAGGTGAGGGCGTTATAAAGGTAGGTATGCAGTTTATGGCGGATGTCGAGCTGCTCTGTGAGGCGTGCAAAGGCGCGAGGTTTAAGCCCGAGGTTTTGGAGGCTAAGTATGAGGGGCGCTCGATTAGTGATGTGTTGGATATGACTGTCGATGCAGCTATCGAGTTCTTCTCGCAGGGCACTACACCCACTCTGCGTCGTATTGTGGAGAGGCTCATGCCGCTTCAAAATGTTGGGCTGGGTTATATACGTTTGGGGCAGTCGTCGTCGACACTCTCAGGAGGCGAGGCGCAGCGAGTTAAGCTAGCCTCGTTCTTAAGTCGTGAGAGTAGTTCGTCGCACGTAATGTTTATATTTGATGAACCGACAACGGGGCTTCACTTTAGCGATATAGCTAAATTGTTGGACGCCTTTGCTGCGCTGATTGATAAGGGGCACACGATAGTTGTCGTGGAGCACAATATGGATGTGATAAAGTGTGCGGATCACATCATTGATATAGGACCTGAGGCAGGGGACAGAGGGGGCGAGATTATTTTTCAGGGTACACCGCGTGAGCTAGCCAAGAGTGGTAGCAGCTACACAGCTCAATTTTTAGCACAAAGAGGAGATTTGGAAACAGTTTAAGTTTTATATTTTCGTTCTTTTTGTCTCTTTTGCATCATTTTTTACACCTCAAAATCGTTAAATAGAACCACTATTCGCCTCATTTGAGGTGTAAAAGCTAATACAAAATAGCTCTAAAATAACATCGATAAAAAATAAACAGTTTCTTATAATGGAGTTTTTTACTTATACACTGCCCAACGGCATGCGAGGTATTCATCGTCAGACACGCAGCGGAGTTGCCTATTGTGCGCTGCTTGTAAATGCGGGTACTCGCGATGAGCGCGAGGGTGAGTTTGGGCTTGCCCACTTCACCGAGCATGGTCTCTTTAAGGGGACTAAGCGTCGTCGTGCCTACCATATCAACTGCCGTTTGGAGAATCTGGGCGGTGAGCTTAATGCCTTCACAACCAAGGAGGATACAACGGTGCACGCCACCACGCTGCGCGCCGATATCTCGAAGGCTGCGGAGTTGATAGCGGATGTGGTCTTTAACTCGACCTTTCCGCAAAAGGAGATGTCGATGGAGCGCGATGTGATCTATGACGAGATCAATAGCTACAAGGATTCACCTTCGGAACTTATATGGGACACCTTCGAGGAGATGCTCTTTGAGGGTTCGGAGCTAGGGCACAATATACTAGGTATCAAGCGTGATATCAAGAGGTTCACTGGGGATAGCATACGCCAGTTTATGGAGCGTACGTATACCTGTGACGAGATGGTTTTTTCGTCGATTGGTAATATAACACCTAAGCGTATTGTGGAGATCGCCACACGTTACATCGGAGGTGTTGAAACCCCTCGACGATCCTTTGTGCGCGAGCAGTCGAAGTGTGTTGCACCATTCAATAAACTACAAAATAAACAGACCCATCAAGCTCACTGTGTGTTGGGCGGTGGGGCGTATAGCATAGCGGACAAGAGGCGTCTACCGCTCTCGTTGTTGGTCAATATTCTGGGTGGTGCGAGCGCTAATTCGCGACTCAATATGGTTGTGCGCGAGAAGTATGGATTGACCTACAATATCGAGGCTAGCTACACACCCAATATCGACACAGGTGTTTTTGGCGTATATTTCAGCTCCGAGAAGGGCAATACCGACCAAGCGCTGGAGCTTATTAATACGGAGTTGGAGCGCCTAATGCGTGAGCCATTAACCGTGCGGCAACTCTCAATGGCGAAGCGTCAGTTTATCGCCCAAGCGACTATTGCTCAGGAGAGTAGCGAGGGGTATATGTTGGGTGCGGGCAAGAGCCTGCTTGTGCATGGCGAGATCGACTCGATGCAGGAGATGTGCCGTAGAGTGTCGCAGCTTACGGCGGATGATATTCAGAGTGTCGCGAGTGATATTTTTAAGGAGCGTTCAGTTTTAATTTATAAGTAGATGACAGATTTAGATAGATATATCTCCTCACATACAACCTCAGAGGGGCAGCTACTCACGGAGCTTAGCCGTGTGACACACCAACGCGTGGTGCAGCCACGTATGCTCTCAGGGCATGTTCAAGGGCAGCTACTGAAGATGCTTACTCAGATGATGAATCCGCGCAAGGTGTTGGAGATAGGTACCTTTACGGGTTATTCGGCACTATGTATCGCCTCGGGGCTAGGCGAGGGTGCGGAGCTTCATACCATCGAGGTGGATGACGAGTTGGAGTCTTTGGCGGCATCGTTCTTTGAGCGTAGTGAGCACTCAAAGAAGATTCATCACCATATAGGCTCGGCACTAGATATTGTGCCAGAGTTGGGTGTGAAGTTTGATATGGTCTTTATGGATGGTGATAAGAGGGAGTACCCCGCCTACTACAATATGCTTATGGATGGCGGCTACCTCGGTGGCGGATCGGTTATTCTGTCCGATAATATCTTGTGGTCGGGCAAGGTGGTTGAGCCTCTGCAAAAGAACGATAAACATACCCGTGCACTCTTAGAGTTTAACGATATGGTGGTGCGTGACGAGCGTGTGGAGTGTGTGATACTCCCTATTCGTGATGGATTGACGCTCATAAGGGTGAAGTAGAGGCTATTTTATCCAGAAGTATAGCACAGCCCACACGATAAAACGTCCACCCTTGCCGATGAGCATATAGATAGCTGAACTCTTGAAGTCGACCTTGTAGAACCCAAGCGCCACGGCTATAACATCCCCAATAAATGGTACCCAAGTAGTGAGAGCTAGTAGGCTACCATATTTTTTTATCTTGATACTCTGCGCTTCGAGTTTTTCGCGTTTGATGTGGAGGTATCGCTCGATCCACTCCCAACGACCAAGGTAGCCGACATAGTACGATGTGAGTCCACCGAGCCAGTTGCCAAGGGTGGCGGAGAGGATGGTGAGCGTGGGGTCAGCTCCCGCAGCGAGCAGCCCAACGAGCATTAAGTCAGAGCTGAAAGGGAGTACCGTAGCGGCAATAAAAGCACCGATAAAGAGACCTAAGTAGCCCCACTCTATTAACCATTCTATTATCATGGTGTGAATATACGAATAATATTTGAGGTAAATAGGACTATTTTAGCTCTAATTTGTCTTTTTTATGTTGCGAATAATACCTATTTTTGTAGAATACTAGAAAAGTACAGTTTGCACATGGAGTGTAAACTAAATAATGTAGGTTTATGAAGTTACTATTATATTTGATATTATTGACTCTCGGGGTAGGATGCGTTGAGGGTAATGGGCAAAGCGAGCGCGAGGTATCTGCTTCGTCGCAACCACTCTCTGTACGTGTGAGCCAGGTGAACGGTAGCTCAGTGTCGAGAAGCTTGAACTACGTAGGTGTTGTTGAGGCACAGCGAAGTGCTTCGCTGAGTTTTAGTGTCGCGGGTAGAGTAGAGAGGCTCTTTTTTGAGGAGGGGCAGAGGATAAAAGTAGGCGATGTTGTAGCAACCCTCAACGCCAAGGAGTTGAGTGAGCTATATAGTGCCGCGCAAGCGAAACTGCTTCAGGCGCAGGATGCAATGCTGAGGCTTCAAAAGCTATATGATAGTAACACCTTAGCTCCAATAAAATATGTCGAGGTGCAGACAGCTCTGCGTGAGGCTGAATCTATGGAGGCGGTGGCTAAAAAGCGACTAGAAGATGCTACGCTGCGATCTACGATTGCAGGTGTTGTGGCACAGAAGAGTGTTAATGAGGGCGAGAATGTCGCTCCCCACCAGAGTGTTCTATCGGTGGTGTCAATAGATAATGAGGTGAGTGTTAAGATCTCGGTTGGCGAGGATGTGATCTCGAAGATAGAGGTGGGTATGCCCCTCGAAGTTGAGGTCGATCAGTTAGGTGGTGAGAGGTTGCAAGGTTGTGTTGGTCAGCGCCTTGTTGTTGCCAACGCGTTGACCTATACGTATGACGTAAAGATAAAAATAGCCAATCCTCGCTCTCAGCTGTTGCCAGGTATGTTGGCTCGTGTGAAGATCCCAATAATGGGTGGCAAGGATGCGCTACGTGTTAGAGCGGCATCAATTGCTGAGAGCGGTATTGATGGAGGCTTATACGTATGGATTGTTGGCGAAGATTCTCGGGTGAGTCGCCGTGCGGTAGAGTGTGGTGAGATAACCTGCGAAGGAGTCGAGATTTTGTCGGGTCTTGAGCAGGGTGAAGTTGTTGTCGAGCAGGGGGGAAGTAAGCTCTACGATGGGGCAAGTGTTAGAGTTGTAAATAATTGATTATGAAACTAGAGAGGTTTGGTATAATAGCTCAATCTATGCGCTACCACTCCATTGCAATGCTATTCTTTGCCGTGGCGGTGGTGGTTGGTGTTGTGGGACTTGTACTTATGCCCAAGCAGGAGTTTCCAGCCTTTACCGTGAGGCAAGGTGTTGTGGTTGCTCTCTATCCAGGAGCCTCGAGCGAGCAGATAGAGCGAGAGGTGGCTGTTGAGGTGGAGCGCGCGCTGTTCTCTTTTAAGGAGGTTAATAGGGCAAAAAGTTATATCTTGTCACGCGACGGTGTGCTGATCTCGATGGTCGAACTCAATAGCAACGTAGAGGATAAGGATATTGTCTGGGAAAAGATCAAGAGTCGGTTGTCTCAACTGAAGATGCAGCTGCCCCATGGTGTGGTAGCTCTTATTGCGAATGATGAGTTTGGTGATACGTCAGCTCTTTTGATAACAATAAGTTCGGAGTTAAGAAGTTATGAAGAGCTGAGCCGCTATCTCGATGTGTTAGAAGGACACTTGTTGCAGGTGGAGTCGGTATCTAATGTCAAGCGATATGGTGAGCGTGAAGAGCAGATTTCGGTATATGTAGATCGTGCTAAGTTAGCCCATTATGGTGTTGATTACAAGGTTGTTGTCGCGAGCTTAATGGCAGACGGGTTAACGACTGCGGCGGGAGAGGTCGAGAGCGATGGTCTGGTGCTACCTCTACACTTTGCACCTGTTAACACCTCAATAGAGCAGATTCGTGAATATGTAATACTCACGTTGCCTACGGGGGAGCACCTTCGTGTGGGTGATATTGCACGCGTGAAGCGAGAGTTAGACGACAAGAAGAGCTACATAACGCACAACGGGGAGCGAAGTGTTGTTGTCTCACTAGAGATGCGCGAGGGGTATAATGTCGTGGAGTATGGTCGCGAAGTGGAGCAGATTATTAGAGCCTTCGAGGAGTCTCTGCCATCGGACGTTAAGATCGAGCGTATTGTCGACCAGCCAGAGGTTGTCTCCAATTCGGTCTACTCGTTTTTGAGAGATCTAGTGGTGGCTATTGTTATCGTTATAATGGTTATGCTTCTGCTTTTTCCGCTGCACTCGGCTCTGGTGGCAGCAACAACGATACCGCTTACGATATTTATATCTATCGGAGTGCTGTTTCTTGTCGGAGTGCCACTAAATACAGTTACGCTCTCAGCTCTTATTGTTGTGCTGGGTATGATTGTCGACAACGCAATAGTTGTTATTGATGGCTATATGAACTATCTACAACAAGGTTACTCCAGATGGTATGCCGCGGTCATGAGTGCGCAGAATTATGCTGGAGCCATATTTGTAGCGACGCTATCGCTGTGTGTGATATTCTTCCCGATACTATTCATAATGGATGGTATATGGTTGGACTTCTTTATAGATTTCCCGTGGGCATTTACTATCGCTTTAATGGTCTCTTATATCCTTGCTATGCTCTTTATCCCTGTGGTTGAGTATCGCTTTATAAAGCCAAAGCAGGTCGTAGATACTAAGAAATCTAGTGTTGTGGATTGCATCAATAGAGCTTATGCGTGGTTTTTGGTGCGATGCTTTAGGCTACCGTGGCTCACCATAGGTGTTGGTGTAGGTGCGCTAGTTGGCGCGGGAGCGCTCTTTTTTACCCTCAACGAGAGGATGTTTCCCTACGCAGACCGTAATCAGTTTGCCGTGGAGATATATTTAGAGCAGGGGCGTTCACTTCGCCAGACGCAGAGTGTTGTTGATAGCGTTGAGCGGGTACTGTTGCGCGACGATCGAGTTACCTCGGTTAGCTCTTTTGTGGGGTGCTTCTCGCCACGATTTCATGCTGTTTATGCGCCATATATCGGGGCTGATGAGAACTATGCGCAGTTGATCGTGAATACGATCTCTAACGAAGCGACGCTCGAAATCTTAGACCACTACACGCCTCTCTATAACACCCATTTCCCTGAGGCTTATGTTCGTTTCAAACAGCTCGATTTTCAGCAGGCGCAGATACCCTACGAAGTTAGATTGTTTGGTTTTAATAGCGAAGAGCTTAAGCAGGCGGCAGACTCAGTTGTCTGTGCGCTCCACTCGATACCTTCGCTAGAGTGGATACATACGAGCTATGAGGGTTCTCGTCCAGCGCTTAGCGTTGAGATGGATGCTTCGCGCGCTTCGCGTCTAGGTATTTCGTTGTCCCGAGCACAAGTGGAGTTGGCGTCCATATATAGTGATATACCAGTAGCTACGGTGTGGGAGGGCGATGAGTCTTTGAGTGTTGTCGTCAAGAGTTCAGATAGCGATAATATAAGTAGTATTGATGGGGTGCGGGATCAATATATTTCATCTATTATACCATCTAAGAGTGTTCAGCTAGGGCAATTCGCGGAGGTTGATGCGTCGTGGAAAGCGGGGCAGTTGATGCGTCGTGGGGGGATGAAGAGTGTGAGTGTATATGCCGATATTGGGCGCTCGCATAGTGAATCGAAGAACTTTAAGCGCATTCAGAAGGTGATGGAGAGCCGCGTAGAACCGAACCTCCCTTCGGGG
>JBCQVD010000021.1:0-24100 GCA_047173405.1 Rikenellaceae bacterium | reverse complement strand
ACAATGATTGTCTTTCCCACAAATCGTTCTCTTTGAGATAGGTAAAGAGTCTCTCAATATTGTCATCAATACCCTTCACACAACGCAGGTAACGCTTTAGATACTCGTTATACGCCGCGATTGTATTCTTCTCATCCGATCCTTGATCCTTGATACGCAGAAGCTTTGTGTATGGGCGATTATTGTGTCGCGCACTGATAGATGTGCCAATGACCGAATCCAACGAGTTATTCTCACCCCTCGAACCCGCAGAGCCAAAGCCATCACGGTTGAGAAGTGTCTCGGGAAGTGGAATATCGACATTTTCAAGGTATGATTTGTAGCGTGGCGCAAATTGGAACATATCGTGTGGCGCCTTATACTGGAACATCACAAAGAATGGCTTATCATCCTTACGCTTGTTCTCGAACCAATCAAGCGCTATATCGGTCACAATATCAGACGAATGACCCTTATAAAACTTCTCGTTCTTAGGAAATGGCTTATCCGTAATATCGCTTGTCGCAAACGAAGGATCGAAGTATGTACCTTGACCATTACCGCCGCTAAACATTGAGTAGAAATCAAATGCCGATGGCTCACAGCCCAAGTGCCATTTACCAATAAAAGCAGTCTGATAACCTAGTCCTTTCATCTCATTAGCTAGATAAAGCTGGCTCTCCTTGAGTGACTCTTGAAGCGTCAATACACCATTAACGTGAGAGTGTTGACCTGTCATAATTGTTGCTCGGCTAGGGGCGCTGATTGAGTTTGAGCAGAAGCAGTTATCAAAAACAACAGCATCTTTTGCAAAGGCATCAATGTTCGGTGTTGGGTTGAGAGGTGAGAGTCTGCTACCATAAGCACCTATTGCGGTTGCCGAGTGGTCGTCCGACATAATATATACAATATTGTATTGACCCTTCTCCTCGCTCGCCACATCGCCACAACTAGGTGATAATAAAGCGCATGCACCTAGTGCACACATAGGTGTGATACGTCTATTTAAATTCATCGGTTTGTTTTTAGGTTATTTGTGACAAATATAATAAAAAGATCACGACTATCAAACCGAATTACCAATTAAATATTTATAGCTAATATTATTGATGCTTTAGTTTTATTTACTACTTTTACGCAATATAACGGTCTAAATGGCTGTTTAGTTAAAAAATAAAAGATATAACGATGGAAAAGATTGCAAATAAATTAACCGACCTAGTTGGAAATACACCCCTTCTAAAACTAGCTAATTTCCAAGCTCTAAATAACAATACACAAGCACAGGTTGTCGCCAAATTGGAGTACTTCAACCCTGCGGGCAGCATTAAAGATCGTGTAGCACTCGCGATGATCCTGGATGCCGAGGAGCGAGGAGTCCTACAAACGGGCGGCACCATCATCGAACCCACAAGTGGCAACACTGGCGTTGGGTTAGCTTTCGTTGCTGCTTCTCGAGGCTACAAATTGATCCTCACAATGCCCGAAACAATGAGTATTGAGCGCCGCATGCTGCTCGCTGCTTTGGGTGCTAAGATCGAACTAACGGCTGGAGCTACGGGCATGAGTGGCGCTATTAAACGCGCACAAGAGCTACAAGAGAGTATCGAGGGCTCAATTATACTCAACCAATTTGAGAATGGAGCCAACCCAAGAGTACACTACCTAACCACATCAGAGGAGATATGGCGTGACACTCAAGGCAAGGTAGATATTATTATCGGAGGTGTCGGCACAGGTGGTACTATTAGTGGTATTGGACAACGCCTCAAGGAGTTAAATCCTAATGTTGAGGTGATTGCAGTAGAGCCTGCCTCATCGCCAGTTCTATCGGGCGGCTGCGCGGGACCGCACAAAATACAGGGTATTGGTGCAGGATTTATCCCAAAGAACTATAATGCCGATGTTGTTGATCGTATTATTACAGTTGATAACGATGATGCCTTTGCTGCCTCGCGCAATATAGCAACATCCGAAGGTCTACTTGTCGGCATCTCGTCTGGTGCAGCACTCCACGCAGCAATGTTAGTAGCCGCGGAGCCATCGAGCGCAGGTAAGCGCATTGTTGTGATCCTCCCCGATAGTGGCGAGAGGTATCTCTCAACACCTCTCTTTCAACAGGAGTAGCTTAAAGTCTTTCGTATGCAGTGATCTTCTCTCGCAGATGGTCATGAATTACGAAAGACTCTCTTTTTTTGAGGTCGAACGCAACAAGAACAGATTCGCTTTGACCTTTGACTCTCTGCGTAGCAGAGTCTACAATCTCCTGAGAGAGAGTAATGCTCTTAGTTCCTATTTTTATAATTTTGGTGGTCACATATAACACATCATCAACCTTCACCTCCTCAAAATAGTTTGTCGAGGTCGCAGCAGCAATAAAAGCCTCCTCGTTCCATAGAGCGGGAAGGTTTAATACACTACGGAAATAGTCAACCTTTCCAAGATCGTAATATTGTTGAAGAACAACATTGTTGACATGCCCAAGCATATCAATATCTGTAAATCTAATCTGTATATCTGTTTTTGTCATTCCTATATATCAAAAATATCTAATGAGTAGCTAACACTCTCAAAACGTAGCAGTTTACCACTTAATACCTCGCCATATCCAATGGCTATCTTCAGCGCCTCATTTGCTTCCATAGCTCCAATTATAGCGGGGGTTGTTGCCATCACCGCTGGCGGAGAGTAACTCTTGGGGGAGTGCTCCTCAGGGAACAGATCCTCATACCCTCCAGCTCCCGCGTAGTGAAAGACTGACACCAGACCCTCAAACTCTTTTATCGCCCCATAGACATAAGGCTTTGAGTGTCTACGCGCTGCACGATCAATTATGTACCGTGTTGAAGGGTTATCACACCCATCTATCACCATATCGTACTGAGGCACCAACTCATCGGCTAACTCATCATCAAAGCGCTTATTATAAACCTCTATCGTCACCTCAGGATTCATCGCGCTCAACCTCTGCCTAGCGCACTCCACCTTTGGTTGTCCTATATCCGACGTTGTGTATATCGTTTGACGTGGCAGGTTGCTGAGACTCACAGTGTCGTAGTCCACAATACCAATCCGCCCCATTCCCGCCGAAGCAAGCAGTGTCGCAATGGGCGAGCCAAGCCCTCCAACACCCACTATCAAAGCAGAACTCCGAGAGAGTCTTAACTGACCCTCTTCGCCAATACTATCAATTGATATTTGGCGTGTGTACCTCTCTTTTTGTTCTGATGTAAGCATTATTTACAATCTAGTGAGCGATCCCAATCCTTCCACACAGCCTCGCGACCAACCCGCCTAAGAGCATCCACAACCTCGTAGGTTTTGCGCTCGTCGCTGACATGAAACTGCTCCAAAGCCACCTCGGGATAGCTGAAGTAACCTCCTGGCTCGGTCTTACTCTCAGCGCTCATTGTTGTCACTCCGAGTGTCGCCAAGTTATCACGCAGTGCCGCTGGCTCACGAGTTGAGAGCGAGATATCGACATCATGGTCAAAGATACGCGTAGCAAAAATTAACTGCGCAAGCTCCCTGTCGCTGATAACCACATTAGGCTGAAATCCACCATTCTCCGCAGCTCGCATACGGGGGTAATTGATGCTATACTTCGTGCGCCAATAGTGCTTCTGAAGGTATCGAAGATGGTGCGCCATCATAGTGGCATCGACCCTCCAATCCTCCAATCCGATAAGAACACCCATACCGATTTTGTGCACCCCAGCTTGACCCATGCGGTCAAATCCGTTTACTCGCCACTCGAAATTGCTCTTCATGCCTTTTGGGTGGTATATTTTGTACCTATCACGAGCATAAGTCTCCTGAAAACAGATAACTCCATTGAGTCCATGCTCGGTCAACTCCCTATACTCATCAGCCGAGAGAGGCATCACCTCCAACTGCAAGTTACTAAAGTATCTCTTAGCTATATCAAGCGCCTTACCTAGATACTCAACACCAACTTTAGCTGGATTCTCACCCGTCACCATAAGTAGATTATCGAAGCTTCCTAACTTTTTAATAGCTCGAAACTCGTTCTCTATCTCCTCCATTGTGAGTATTGTACGCTTCATTGGATTCGCCGCATGGAAACCACAATAGACACAACCGTTACGACACGAATTAGATAGGTAGAGTGGAATAAATAGAGATATCGTCTTACCAAACCTCTCCATCGTATAACGTTGACTCAACTGTGCCATCTGCTCCAAAAATGGTGCAGCGGCAGGAGATATAAGAGTCATGAAATCATCCACATTAAGCCCACCACGCTTTGATAATGTGCGCTTTACATCCGCCTCTGTACGACTCATTATAGCATCATGAGTTGCATCCCATGACACCTGAGCTAAATATTCACTAAACATCTTTAACCCTATTAATCATTCAAAAACGAAGTGAGTGGAGATGTCGCTTGAGCCGTAAACTGCTCCGCTGCAACACCCGCCTCATACGCCATGCGTCCCGCTTCAACCGCCATAGCGAAGGCTCTTGCCATCTGCTCAGGGTCTTGAGCTACGGCGATCGCAGTATTGACCAACACCGCGTCGGCACCCATCTCCATCGCTTGTGCCGCGTGGCTAGGGGCACCAATTCCTGCATCAACAACAACGGGAACGCTCGACTGCTCGATAATGATCTCCAAGAAATCCTTTGTTCTAAGACCTCTATTGGTTCCAATTGGAGCACCTAGAGGCATCACAGCCGCAGAACCAGCCTCCTCCAAACGCTTGCACAACACGGGATCAGCTTGACAGTAGGGTAGCACGATAAATCCCATCTTAGCTAGCTCCTCCGTAGCCTTAAGTGTCTCGATAGGATCTGGCAAAAGATAGCGAGGATCGGGGTGGATCTCCAACTTCAAGAAGTTAGTTTCAAACGCCTCACGCGTTAGTTGTGCCGCGAAGATAGCCTCCTCGGCATTGCGTGCTCCCGATGTATTAGGGAGCAACTGAATACCATCCATGGCGATATGTTGCAACATATCATCCTCTTGATTATTTGTATCTATACGCTTAATAGCCATTGTTACCATCTCGGACGATGATGCAATAATAGCCTTTTTCATCAACTCATTTGATGGAAATTTACCAGTTCCCATAAATAGGCGCGAAGAGAACTCTACGCCACCAATTATTAAACTCTTCATAATATCTCTATTTTAAATCTATCTTTGTGGGAGAATTATAACTCCTCAATAATCTCTTTTGTTGTCGACACAGGATCCTGCGCATTGATGATGGTTCCCGAGAGCGCTACGCCCTGCACACCACACGCCATAATGGGGCGTATATCATCAATTGTGATACCTCCAATAGCTACAATCGGCACACTATAACCACTCTCTGCCTTGAATTGACTCACCTTTTGGTAGCCCTCCAAACCCAGCACAGGACTCAAACGCTCCTTTGTGGTTGTGAATCGAAACGGTCCATAGCCGATATAGTCAACACCCGACTCTACCAACCTCTTGATATCATCGTGCGTATTGGCCGTACCTCCAATTATCACACTCTCACCCAACTGCGCGCGAGCCTCCACAACAGAGACATCTTCGCGCCCAAGGTGCACACCATCCGCTCCACACTGCTCGACTAAGTGAGCGCGATCGTTAAGCAAAAATGTAGCACCATAAGATCTACAAGCTTTGGCTAGCTTGTGCGCAACCTCTACAAACTGCTCATCACTCGCCCCCTTCATCCTTAACTGAACCCATCGACACCCGCCCTCAAGGGCAGCTAGCGCGCCTGATAGTTCATCGTGGGCTGCATTGTGGTGCGTAATATATTGCAGTTTAAAGTCATCGCACAACTTAGCCGCCTTAACTGCTCTTTTAACTCTATTTGAAATCTCACTCATTGATAACTCCTCCCATATATAACCCAACATCATAACACCGCCAAAACCTAGATCATAAAGATCCTTTATCGACTCTGGTGTCACGCCCCCTAAAGCGTAGGTTTTAGATCCAATAGCGCCTCTTTGTTTTGCTTCACGAAGCTCATCATAAGAGAAAGCCGCCGAATAACCACTCTTTGATATTGAGTCATAAATTGGGCTTAACGTCTGATAATGGTAGCTCACACCATCCTCTAGCTCCGAAATTGAGTGACACGAACGACTCACTCGCCCGCAATACCCACCAGGAGGCATTGGATTACGGCTATTTAGATGTATGCCACCGATGTTAAACTCCTGAGCCAAAGAGTGAAAATCATGAAGCGTAAGGCGATCACGGTACTCCTCGGGGATAGATTGAATCAACTCTCGGTGTTGCTCTTCGCACCAAGATGGTTTACGGATATGCACCCTTTGCGCTCCATTTTTGAGCACCTCGACAATCAGCAAACCCTCATTTTCGACATAGTGGGGTAGTGTAACAACGACGATCTCCATCACCTCTAGCCCCCAAAAACCGCTGAAACAATAACTACTTTATCGCCCTCGTTTATTGGTGTCGTAGCCCAAGATGTTCGCGCTACAACACGACTATTCAGTCCAACGGCAATGCCTTTAGTTTCGATCTGAAACTCATCTAACAAATCTGCTAAATTTTGGCTGTTGCTCTGTTGCTCAACATTGTTTAATATAATCTTCATAGTAAACGCAAAGGTAGTAAAATTACCTTTGCGTTACTCTATAATCCCGATATTTTTTTTATCTCATTGAGTTTATTCAACGCCTCCAGAGGTGTAAGCGCATTTATATCTATCCCTTTTATCTGATCCCGAATACATAGCAACACAGGATCTTCAAGCTGAAACATCGAGAGCTGCATACTCTTAACTTCATCGCTCTTCTTCACCGCCTCTGCCACGTCACAACTCTTTGCCTGCGCCAGATCGTGCCCACCGTAGACCTCTTCGAGATTTTTGAGGATGTCACCAGCCCTGCTAACTACACTCTTGGGCATACCCGCCAAATTAGCTACATGGATACCAAAAGAGTGCTCGGTACTTCCACGCTCCAACTTCCTCACAAAGACAATGGTATTATCGACCTCCTTGACACTTACGTGGTAATTCTTAACTCGTTCGCACTGCTGTTCCATCTCGTTTAGTTCGTGGTAGTGCGTGGCAAAGAGCGTCTTAGCGCGAGATGTTGGATGGTCGTGGAGGTACTCAACCATCGCCCACGCAATAGATATTCCATCGTAGGTACTCGTTCCTCGACCTATCTCGTCCAAAAAGACAACACTTCGAGGCGATATGTTATTGAGGATAGATGCCGACTCTAACATCTCAACCATAAAAGTAGACTCACCTTGCGAGATATTGTCCGACGCACCTACACGCGTAAAGATCTTATCCACAACCCCAATCTCAGCCGCAGCCGCAGGGACAAAGGAGCCTATTTGAGCCATCAATATAATAAGTGCCGTTTGACGAAGCAGCGCCGACTTACCCGACATATTTGGTCCAGTAATCATTATTATCTGCTGCCCATCGCAATCGAGCATCACATCGTTTGGTATATACTTCTCACCCACGGGCAGCAGAGTCTCAATCACAGGGTGACGCCCCGCCTTGATATCAATCTTTAGACCATCATTGAGCAGCGGACGAACATAGCGTCTCTCGAATGCCATGCGCGCAAAACTTTGAAGTACATCAAGCCTAGCAACACACTGCGCATTGCCCAAAATTGGCGTCAGCTGCTGCGAAATATACTCTATGAGTTGAGCGTAGAGGTGTTGCTCCAAAGCGAGTATCTTCTCCTCTGCACCGAGTATCTTCTGTTCGTACTCCTTCAGTTCGGCTGTAATATATCGCTCCGCCGAAGTGAGTGTTTGTTTACGGATCCACTCCTCAGGCACCTTCTCTTTATGAGCATTACGAACTTCGATATAGTAACCAAAGACGTTGTTATAGCTTATCTTTAGTGACGTAATGCCAGTTCGTTCAATCTCGCGCTGTTGTATCTGAGCTAGGATTCGTTTACCGTTAGTTGATACTCTACGCAGGTCGTCGAGTTCAGCATTCACCCCTGAAGCGATTATTCCACCCTTCTGAATTTGGTTATGCGCAGGGTCTGGGTATAGTTCACATCTAAGATGTTGTAGAAGCTCTGGCATTGGGTCAATCTTAGTCGCTTCACAACAGAGACTCTTATGAGATGATGTTGCGAGGAGTTGCTTTAGATCGCCCAAAGCGCCCAATGAGTCTTTAAGTTGAAGTAGCTCTCGGGGCGTTACACGTTGTGCTGCAACACGCGCTGCGATACGCTCCATATCACCCACCTGCGCAACGCAATCCTCTACTGTGGAGGCTAGTTCACGATCCATACAGAAGATACTCACGATATCCTGCCTTGCACTCAACCGCTTCACGTCACGCAGAGGCAGCGCAATCCATCGCCTAAGAAGTCGACCTCCCATAGGTGTGCGCGTACGGTCAATAACATCCGCAAAGCTACCTTTAGTATCGAGATTATTCGACGAAAATAGCTCAAGGTTGCGGATCGTAAAGCGGTCGATCCAGACATACTCACCCTCATCAATTCGCGAAATAGAGCTAATATGGGCGATATGTTTATGCTCCGTAAATTCAATGTAGCTGAGGATAGCACCAGCTGCCGAGATCGCATCACCGAGGTGCTCGACACCAAAACCCTTAAGGGTATTTGTATTAAATTGACGACATAGCTTTTCGCGGTTTACATCCTCCGAAAATAGCCATTCATCTAATTTATAGGTATATAACTTACCACCAAAATCGCTCTTAAAACGATCCTCGTTGCACCTCGCATACAACACCTCCTTAGGGGATAGGTTCGAGATCAAGCGATCTATATAGTCTTTATTTCCTTGTGCGCAATAGAACTCACCAGTCGAGATATCCAAAAAGGCGATACCAATGGTTTTGCGACCATAGTGCAGCGCCGCAAGGTAGACATTCTCCTTGGCACTAAGCACATTATCCTCCATCACAACACCTGGGGTCACCAACTCTACAACGCCTCGCTTCACCAGCCCCTTAACCTTCTTAGGATCCTCCAACTGCTCGCATATAGCGACTCTCTCGCCCGCCCTAACGAGCTTCGGGAGGTATGTCTCCACCGAGTGGTGTGGGAACCCTGCGAGTTCAACATAACTCGCCGCGCCATTGGCACGACGAGTTAATGTGATTCCTAAAATAGCACTAGCTTTAATGGCATCCTCACCAAAAGTCTCATAGAAATCACCCACCCGAAATAGCAGAATTGCATCGGGGTGAACCGCTTTAATACGGTAATACTGACCCATCAGTGGGGTCTCGACATACTTCTTTTCGACTTTTGTATTACCCTCTTTTGCCACTTGTAACCTACGTATTTAATTTGTTACTTCTTTGTTTGGTAGTAGTCACGCATGATATACCACGCTTGCTTACGATTACCCTCTGGTGAGGTTAGACCCTTGCGATTCCAACCCTGTTGGTACATAGCGTGAGCACGACGTGGAGATCTGAAATCGAAGAGGATCCAAGGTGCAGTACCTCTCAAGTTCTTGATGTTCTCAAATGAAGCCAAATCATCGCGATACGCTTGTGACATATAGTCCTCACTCCATGAGTTAAGGTTCTCGCCATCGCCGTAGTTAGCATAGATCGCCTCAGCGCCAAATTCAGAGATTACGATTGGCTTATCTTGCTCTACAACCCATTTAGTATCCTCTGGAGCCACACGCCACTTGTCGTACCATCCCATATACTTATTAATACCGATGATATCAATCATATCAGCCAGAGGGTCGATCATATAGAGGTGTGGATCCTCTTTATCCTTGAAACGGATCTTGTCGATAGCGGCAGTGATTGCGCGGGTATCATCCCATGCGCGACACTTCTTAATGAGGCTTGCGAGGAACTCATTACGCTCCTTGTAGATGAAAGTCTCGTTTGAGACGCTCCACATAATGATACCGCAACGATTCTTATCGCGCTTAACCATCTCCTCGAGCATACTCTCCATATCGTCACAAACCTTCTTATCTTTGAAGGCGATATTTTGCCAAACTGGAATCTCCTCCCACATCATCATACCACGTTCCTCAGCAAGCTTCACCATATACTCATTGTGAGGGTAGTGCGACAGACGAATAAAGTTACAACCTAGGTCCTCAGCTTGTCCAATCAAAAACTCTGCATCATGCTTATCTATCGAACGACGCATATCGCGAGCGATCTCTTCGTGGATATTGATACCACGCAAGAAGATAGGCTCTCCATTGAGCAGGATATCCGCACCCTTAACCTCGATTGACCTAAAACCAATACGATCTTCAACAATCTCATCGCCACTCTTAACCTCTACACCATATAGCTTTGGAGAGTCTGGCGACCACAACTCTAGCTTCGCATCAAACGCAACCGAAGCCTTACCGTTCTCGTCCGTCGTTAAAACCTTCTTGATCTTTGCCTCTGGAATTGAGACCTCGATCTTCTTATTCGCTTTTTGCTCGCCATTAAGCTCTACATCCACAAGAAGTCGCTTTTGAGAACCCTTCTCTAGTCGAACCCAATAATCCTCGATAAAGGTCTTAGGTGTTGAGATTAGATCAACATCGCGAGTGATACCTCCGTAGTTCCACCAGTCGAAATCTAACGCTGGGATACCATCTGTTGTACGTATATTATCAACTCTAACAACCACCACATTCTCACCCTCACGCAACACATCACTCACCTCAAATTGGAAAGGGGTAAAGCCACCACTGTGCTTACCTAGAAGTTTACCATTAAGATAGACCTCTGCTTTAGACGAGACTCCAGCAAAGTGCAAGAAGTTACGCTTGGTATCATCTGGAGTGAAGTAAAAAGACTTCTTATACCACATTGGAGCCTCATAGTAGAAAAACTCCAAACGCTGACTGTTCCAGTCCCCTGGCACATCAAGGGTCATGCCTCCATCATAGTATAGCTCCTTGAGTGTAAGGTTATCGACAGCTGGCTTTGGATCACCCCATTTTTGGCGGTCACCGAGCTTCATGATATCAGTGATTACAGCCCACTTACCATTAAGGCTCTGCTTCTCGCGCCCCATAACATTCTGCATAGCTGTTGGTACAGCCACAGAACTTGACACTGCTGCCAAGGCTAAAATTGAAAGAATTAAGTTTTTAAGTTTCATAAATATTTAGTTTGGTTTTTACTCTACATAAAGCACTAAACCCTTAAGGTATTCACCCTCGGGGTGGTAGATATTTATTGGGTGGTCGGATGGTTGTGTTAGTTGGTGAAGTATTCTAACTTTTCGCCCCGCGATCGCCGCAGCCGAGAATACCGTGGTGCGGAATAACTCCTTACTCACCGCCTGCGAGCACGAGAAGGTGAATAGTATGCCTCCACTCTTAATCTGCGACAATGCTCGTGCGTTGAGTCTCTTGTAACCCTGCATAGCGTTACCAAGCGCCTTGTGGTGTTTAGCGAAAGCTGGAGGGTCTAGGATTATTAGATCGTACTTATCTCCGATATTTTTAAGGTACTCAACAGCATCAACAGCTAGTGTCGAATGTCGTACATCTTCACCGAAGTTAAGAACCATATTTTCGTGCGCCAACTCAACAGCTCTCTGCGACGAATCTACCGAGCAGACCTCATTTGCTCCACCCGCCATTGCGTAGACCGAAAAACCTCCCGTATAACAGAATGTATTGAGCACCGTACGCCCCTTAGAGTAGTGACCTACCAACTCTCTATTATAGCGCTGATCCAAGAAGAATCCTGTCTTTTGACCACGCTCCCAGTTAACTTTGAACTTATGACCACCTTCAAGAACTACACTCTCCTCGCTTGCGCTCTCACCTCCCCACAAGTAACCATCCTCGGCATCTAACTTAGCGTTGAAGGGTAGTGTTTGAGCACTCTTATTATAAACAGCGCTTAGCGACTCCGCGAAAGTTGAGCGCAGAGCCGCAACAATAGCCTCGCGCGCATGGTACATACCCACCGAGTGAGCTTGAATCACCGCCACGGAGCCATATACGTCGACCACAAGACCTGGCAAAGAGTCACCCTCACCATGTATCAAACGGTAACACGTAGTTTGAGCGTTATCCACCAAACCAAGGCTTCTGCGTAGCTCATAAGCGCTCGCCACACGCGCATTCCACCACGACTGATCGATCGTCTCATCTTTGTCGAAGCTCAACACACGTACCGCAATAGAGCCAATCTGATAGTGCCCCGAAGCGATAAAATCGCCCGCTTTAGTATATACATCGACGATCTCCCCCTCGCGCAATTCGTGTTGATTGCTTACTCGATCAATTGCCCCCGAAAATATCCACGGGTGGCGGCGAAGAAGAGACTCCTCTTTTCCTTTTTTTAGGTATAATTCTACTCTTTCCATCTACTCTTTAACTACTTTGGGTAGTGATTGTAATTTATTGTATATCTCGACACACACCCACGCGTCCGTGGCAGCATACAGCTTCTGTTGTGGAGTAAAGCTATTCGCCTCCCAGTTACTTAGCCTCTGCGCCTTAGATACCCTTTGCCCCAACGTTATTGCCGCCATCTTACGAAGACTCTTCTCCGCCACTCCCCACTCGTGTATTATAGATTGGAGATCCACAAATCCACGATCTTTAAAGTGTCTAAGTACACGCAGCGCTCGAATATCCCCAATGACATCAGCTCCGATCTTAAGTATCTTCGGATTCTCTAGTAATCTCACAATCTCACGATCTAGTGGTATTAGATTGAGTCGAAATAGGAAACAATGTGTGGTTGTTGAGAGTTGTAATAGGGCAACACGATAACTCACGCCAGCCTTAAACGAGGGGCGTGTCTCCGTATCAAAACCTATCACCGAACTACGCGCAAGCTCTGTGCAGGCTTGAGCAATAGCTTCTGGAGTATCAACAATGGTTATCTTACCCTCAAATTTAAGGGCTGGTAACTTAGCTGTCTCTTCGTTTGATATATTTGCTTGCAACTCCAATTGTGTCATAAAAAGACAAAGGTAGTAATAAATTTCAAGAAACTGTTTAAATTTTGTATCGAAGTTATTTTAGAGCTATTTTGTATTAATTTTTGCGCCTCGAATGAGGCGAATAGTGGTTCTATTTAACGATTTCGAAGTGTAAAAATAGTACAAAAGAGACAAAAAGAACGAAAATATAAAACTTAGAATCTGTTTCTAAAATCAACGACTCATTAACCCCTAAACTCCATCAATCCTTCAACGCTCTGCTCAATCAATCCCTCCGCAAGGAGTTCATTTACCTTTTCAACCACCCCTTTCGGCTCCGCCTTAAGCTCCGATATCAGCGCTTTTACACTCAATGGTCGTTGTTTTAACACGCCCAAGATCTCCACTCTTAAGTCTCTTGCGGTTGACGCTTTCTCTGCGCGGCGCTTCGTTAGACAGACGTCACACGCTTCGCACTCATCACTATCCCCGCCATTGAAGTAATCTATCATATATTTAGCTCGGCACACCGTCTCATTCTGCGAATATGATAACATATTGGTAAATCGCTCTTCGTACAACTGCTTACGACGAAGATAGCTATCAGGAGATATATAGAGTGACTCTCGACTAAGACGCTCTGACTCTATGCATATAAGGGATGATCTGTTTGATGGAATGTAACGAATTATTCGTCTCATCCACAGTTCCTTTAGTAGCTCTTTAACGCGAGCTACTGTATAACCACTCCAGTGAGCTATTTCGCTCTCGCTGATTCGTCTAAAGTCACTAAAAACGCCATCGTAGAGCCTCAATATTATTCTAATAAATGGATCTAGCTCCGCACACCCAACACGAACCTTATAAAGGTCATCGCGCGCGATACAGAACATAATACGTGCAGGATTCTCCATCTCGTCCGTAAGGCTCATATACCCATTCATCTCAAGTAGTTTAAGCGAACTACGAACACTCCCCGCAAATAACTTCTCGCGCTGACAAAAATCAAACATATTAAAGACGTGCGAACTATACTCGCCCTCTCCAATACCTATCGCTAGCGAAGAGCAGACTTTTTCATATACATCCTTCACCAACTCTAAAGAGGGAAACTCCATTTCGAAGCGTCTCTTAATCTTCGACTCATCATCACTCGAAACGAGCAACAAAGCGTAGCTCCTAGCCCCATCACGCCCCGCACGCCCCGCCTCTTGGTAGTAACTCTCCAACGAGTCGCACATCGTGTAATGGACAACAAAGCGCACATCGGGCTTATCAATACCCATCCCAAAGGCGTTGGTGGCGACAATTATTCGTCGCTTACCTGTAATCCACTCATCTTGACGAATAGAGCGCTCCGTATGTGGCAGCCCAGCATGGTAGAACGTAGCGGCAAATCCATTCTGAATTAAAAACTCCGAGAGCTTTTCACACCCCTCACGAGTACGCATATAGACAATTCCACTCCCTTCAACATTACGAACCAAACGAAGCAACTGCTCACTTTTATCGTCCACATGTCTCAGTGCAAACGACAAATTACGCCGCGAGAAATCGCCTCTTATAACCTTATGCTCCTTAAAGCTGAGGTTTTTCATTATATCCTCACACACTAACCCTGTGGCAGAAGCGGTCAAGGCTAAACAAGCAACGGAGGGCAACGCACGCCTTACGTCAACAATTCGAAGATACGATGGGCGAAAATCATATCCCCATTGCGATATACAGTGAGCCTCATCAATGGCAATAAAAGATACCGTCATCCTCGAAAGCCTAAATTCAAAGAGATCTGTTGTTATACGCTCGGGTGATATATACAAGAACTTAACATTCCCGTAGGTGCAATTATCTAAGGCTATATCAATTTGACGCCGCGACATACCAGAGTGTATAGCCTCAGCAAGGATACTTCTTTTGCGCAATGAGTCAACTTGATCTTTCATTAGCGCAATGAGAGGTGTCACCACAATACAGACACCATCTTTCATAAGCGCAGGCACCTGATATGTAAGAGATTTTCCACCACCCGTAGGCATAAGTGCAAGTGTATCACACCCTCCGAGTACAGAGTCTACAATTTCACCCTGTACGCCTCGAAAACTCTCGTATCCCCAATATTTTCGCAACACCTCCTCTTTGGAGAGCCCTTGATTGGAGGTGTCTGCTTTTCGACGTGGTTTCACGGAGACAAAGATAATAATTAATTCAATTTTCTTATCTATCAATTAGGCGATTTTAAGAAATTAATTACTACATTTGTAGCGAATACATTTATACGACATGCAGCGTTCTATGCGATATATATCATCTTTGATGCTTCTTATCCTAATTTTCGTAGTTGGGGCAAGGAGTGTTTACGCATTTACTGAGTGCCAATGTCAAACGCAACAGATCGAACAACACCATAGCTGCCGCTCATGTGTTGAACATGTCGATGATTGCGTTAAGCATGACCACAAAATCGAACATAAATGTAATCGAGCGATCTATTTTAGCTATGATGCAGTTATCAAGACCCAAGAGACTAAATCATCCAATAGGGTGCACTACTCTTTTAAATTAATCCTATTAGAGAGCAACTCTCATAAGGCGATCATATCCACGAAACTCTCTCTATCGCCATACTTAAATAGAGAAGAGTCACTTCCCAAAGATCAGTATTTACCACTATGGAGGAGTCTGCGTGCACCTCCCCAAAGAGTATAAGGTTCACTTCGAGGAGCTTATCTTAGCACCTCTATACTCTAACGTAAATACAAAATATCATGAAAATCAAATATTTAGTGTTGGGTACAGCTATGCTGTGTTCAACTCTTAACCTTGCAGCACAAACGCTTAGTGGTGTTGTAAAGGACGCAACAGGCACACCTCTTGCAGGAGCTGTCGTACGCTGGAATGGAACAACCGTAGGCACTATATCCGATAAAGATGGAGCCTACACACTACACCGAGTCAAAGGATACGACAAAATTATAACAACATATATTGGTCTCCCCAACGATACCTTGAGTGTCAAGAGCGGTATCTCGCAGCTAAACATCAACTTCAAGAGCGATGGCGTGGAGCTTGAGGGCGTTCAAATAAATGCAACAATAGGTGGAAATTTTATCAAACATAGCTCCATAGCCAAAGATGAGATGATCTCATTTGCTGGACTCTGCAAGATGGCGTGCTGTAACCTTGCGGAGAGTTTCGAAAACTCAGCTTCAGTAACAGTTGGGTTCAGTGATGCAGTCTCTGGCGCTCGTCAAATTAAGATGCTCGGACTTGCAGGTACATACACACAGATGCTCGATGAAAACAGAGCTGTCATGGGCGGCATCTCAGCCCCTTATGCATTGAGCTACACCCCAGGCATGTGGCTAAACTCTATACAGGTGTCAAAAGGCATCTCCTCGGTCACCGCAGGTCACGAAGCGATCACAGGGCAGATCAACCTCGAACACCGCAAACCAACGGACGAGGAGCGACTTTTCCTAAATCTTTTTATCAATAGCGAGTTACGCCCCGAAATTAACCTCTCGACAGCGCAGCCCGTGAGTAAAGATGGTAAACTATCAACGGTTGTTATGCTACACGCCTCAGCGGATACCGACACAACCGAGATGGACCATAACGATGATGGCTTTGCCGATATGCCTCACTCGGAGCTATACACCATAGCGAATAGATGGAGCTATCTTGCAGATAGTGGAGCGCAGCTAAGGTGGGGTTTTAAACTTCTACACGACGAGCGACTAGGTGGAGATGTCAACTACGAAGAGTCTATGAGAGAGGATATGTACTCCTTAGGGATATATGGGCTGAACATTGTCAACGAATCTGCAAATGGCTACTTTAAGTTTGGAACTCCCGTTGGTCGCGCTGTATATCAGAGTGAGTCCCAAAGTGAACTGCGAAATAATATAGCCATCGTCGCAGACTTCGATTACTTCAACGAAGATGCCTATTTCGGACTCAATGATTATGTAGGTGAGCAACGCACGATAAGCGTAAACACTATGTATAACCACTACTTTACACCTTCATCATCTCTAATTGTGGGAGCATCACTAAAGCACCAATCCATCAATGAGACCCTTCTTAATGAGACCCCTTGGTCTTTACAAAGCACATCGAGATATTACGACCTCTCACGCGACAAGACCGAAGTGGGCGCATACGCTGAATATACTCTTAAGCTAGAAGAGCGGTTGTCTATTGTGGCTGGAATAAGAGGCGACTACGACTCTTACTACAAACGCTACTTCGCAACACCGCGCGGACAGCTAAGGTGGGGTATATCCCGCTCGACAACTCTGCGCGCCTCAGCGGGAGTAGGGTATAGGACAACGAATGTTATAGCCGATAATATCGGAGTACTCGCCACTGGACGACAAATTATCTTTGATAATGGAACATCAACCGATTTTGATCGCCAAGAGAAGGCTGTAACATTTGGCGGTAGCTTAACACAAAGTTTCAAGATTCTCAAAGCGGCAGACGCTACACTTAGTCTCGACTACTTTAGAACATCATTTGACAATGCTGTTATCGTCGACCAAGAGATGGACGGTGAGAGTATTCACATATACAACAGCGATGCACCATCAACAACAGATACCTATCAAGCCGACCTCACATGGAAGCCAGGCGCTCGGTTCGATATCTTTGCTACATTTAGGTATACCGATAGCCACATGACATTAAACCGCAGCGACGGCAGCACATACGAAGTTGAGCGACCTCTCGTATCACGATACAAAACCCTTCTAAATGTTCAATACGCGACAAATATGAGGCGTTGGGTAATTGATGCAACAGCACAACTGAACGGCAGCACACGTCTACCCGTTCAAGATGGAGTGGTCGAAAACAGCGAACGATCACCCGCCTATCCTATGTTTTTTGCTCAGATAAGTCGTCGTATCGGAGGGTGGGAGATATACACTGGCTGCGAAAACATCGCCAACTATAAACAAGATAACCCCATCATAAATGCAGACAACCCCTTCACTAGCGGGTTTAACTCATCTGTGGTATGGGGACCTCTCGCAGGACGCAAATTCTATATTGGAGCTAGATTTAATCTATACTAAAAATTTATACCATGAAAAAAATTATCACCTTATGTGCCTCAATTTTAATGGCACTCACAGTTAGCACTACGGTCGCTAAAGAGAAGAGCAACATCACAACAACAACCTTCTCCTCCGACATCGACTGCCCCTCATGCACAAAAAAAATCATGAATGTCATCCCATTTGAAAAGGGGGTCAAAGATGTAAAGATCGACCTCCCCAAAAAGGAGATCACAGTAAAATACGACAATAACAAAAATAGCGACGAATCACTCACCAAGAGTTTTGAGAAGTTAAAAATCAAAGCAAAACCAATTAAGTAACAAAATATTCCACCTCAAAATAGTGATATGTAACTTACTTTTTTTACTTTTGTAGTAAACCAATAAAAAAACTACAAATGATGAAAAAGATCCTATCACACCTATCACTTGCGACTATGCTGGTATGCTGTGTAACAACAGCATACTCGGCAGGTCCCAAGCCCGAAATTAAACATTTCGACAACGACTCTCTACTTAAAGTATGCTACAACAAACCATGCAAACCACCCAAAGGGTATAAGAAGTTGGTTAAAGAGCTTTCCGATGAGTTCAACGGCAACGAACTCGATTTAACAAAGTGGAGATCAGGAGGTAACGGAGGCTGGAAAAGTCGCGGCGCTAGGTTTATGGCAGATAATATCACCGTCAAGGGCGGTTGCCTTCAACTTAAGTCAAGCCTTATTGGCACAGAAGAGCAGCTCAAAGAACTTTATCAATTTGTCGAAAGAGTGTTTGTGGATGACTCAACTAAACACCTAGGCGATAAAATTGATGTGCATACATGGGATCCTGCTTACTATGGTGATAGCTGGCAAGCTAAATGGAAAGACCCTCGCTACAACGAGATCCAAGAGATGGGTCTTGATATCTTAGGTGCTGCATCTGTAATATCATTAGAGATGGGTACTAAGGGCTACTACGAGGCTCGAATTAGGGTATCTAACATCTGCCTAAGCTCTGCTTTTTGGATGCAGGGGCGCACTACCGAGTACGACATAACCGAATCCATCGGCTCGTACAACGTAACCAAAGAGAGTATGCTTAAGAACCTCGAGGGGCATCGTCGTCGCGTAGGAACCTCGGTGTGGATCAACGAAAAAGAGCTTAAAGGAAAGGGTGGCGTGCCAGCGCAACATCACTTTACCGAAGAGCCTCTCAACGAGATGTATATAGTCCTTGGTCTTAAGTGGGAGGATGAGCTGCTTACTGTCTATTTCAACGATAAGGAGATCTACAACTTCCCTCTACGTGGTCGCGTGACAGCTAAAGATAACATACCTATCCCTGTCGAGACATTCAAAGCGCCACAGCATGTAATATTTGATACCGAAGTGCTATTAGGTCCAACCATGGGGTGGCCTACACTTGCCGAACTACTCGACCCAAATAGAAACATATTCTATATCGACTGGGTTCGTGTGTGGAAATAGAGACACGAAACCGACATAAAAATAAGGTGGATAGCAATAAAAAATTGTCATCCACCTTATTTCTTAAATTAATTGCATATCTTTGTCTCGACATTAATTCGACGATAAAGAATAATATATGAAATTGACGTTCAAAAATGTTCTATATAAGATATCACTCCTTTCGCTCCTTGCTATTTTGGTATCTACAAAACTGTTTGCTAGCAATGAAGGCTACATCAAAGGATGTGTAAACTCCATTGACGATGATACTCCTATTCTAGGAGCTATAATCACAGATCATAACGCACGCGGCACAATGTCGGACGACAAGGGTATGTTCACTATTAAGGTAGACAAGCTCCCCGTAACCCTAAAAATAACATACTTAGGTTATGCAACTCAAGAGGTTAAAGTCAAAGACTTCAACGAACCCGTCATTATCCACCTACAATCAAATAATGTCATAGATCAAGTAGTCGTAAAGGCTAAGAGACGCATCAAGAAGGATGAGTATTCATGGTTTCTACACAAAAAGATCGTAGCCAAAGCCGAAGAGAACAACCCTTCAAATATCTCGCCCATAACATATAGCGACTACGAGCGTACATCTGTCTTTAGACTTAAAAATAATAAGTCTCACGATCAATCAGATACGACATCCTCAAAATTTATCCATGTACCCTTTATGGTGGGCGAAAAGCTAGTGTATGTAGATAGAGATTCAACACTAACTAACGAAACTAGAAAAACAATATCCGAAAACTCAAACACTCTATACGAGCGTATGAGTCCACATATACTATCTGTTCTGGACGAAAAAGTTGTGGTAGATATCAATTTTTACGACAACCAAATAACACTACTTGGACGAGGGTTCCCAAGCCCACTCTCGCCAAATGCGTCACTTAACTATAGACTATATGTAACTGATAGTCTTTACGTTAATGGCAGAAAACAGTATCAATTCCAATACTTCCCCAAAAGTAAAAAAAGCACAACTTTTAAAGGTGAGTTCTGGGTTGACTCTCTTTCATGGGGCGTAACAAGCATTAGTGCCGAGCTCCCCGCCGAGGCTAACCTAAACTTCATCAGTAATTTCAAGATCTCAACCGAATATCAACCCACCAGAGATGGACAAAGATGGTTCAAAAAGAACCTATCCACCCAACTCGACTTCTCTATACTTGGTGAAGGACAGAGCGATCAAGGTGGACTGCTTTTGTTCAATGTCAAGCGACTCAACTCGTACAATCTACTAGATCAAACCGAGATGAGCCGAGAATCTACACCTGCGCTAGGTCAAGCACTTATCGCTCTTGAACGAATCAAAGCACCTATGGACTCGCTTAACCTCGTTGCAAATAAGTCTATTGCTGAGGCTAAGGGTAAGTGGCACAACAAGGTCTTGGACGAGATATTCAAGGCAACCATCACGTCATACTTTAATATGGGATACATTGATTATGGTCCCTACTACACAACATATCGCAAAACAGTTGTCGAAGGGTCTAAATTCACATTGCCCCTTAGAACAAGCGAAAAATTATTCAAAAATTTTACTATTGGAGGTTTCATAGGTTACGGCACAGATATCAAAGAGTACAGCTATGGCTCAAACCTAAAGTATAGAGTACCCACACAAAAGAGACTTATCCTCTCGGCAGACTACAGCAAAGACTACTTCAACCTCAGCAATAATCGTTTCTGGGAGTTTATTTATGAGAATGCCTATGACTCGGGAACGGGTAGTTTTGTCGCTAGCTTCACTTCGTTTAATCCAAACCCTTATATGCTTGGGAAGAGATCGATGAGTGTTGGCGCACAATATACCATCTCGGATGATTTCGAACTACTCGTAAGACCAACATTTGAGAGATTCACAGCAAATATCGAAGGGTTACATTATACTCCTCATATTCTATTTAAGCAGGGGGATAAGTACTTCGATTACTTTGAAACCAAGAGTCTATTACTTAATTTTCGCTTCTCTAAAGATCGTCGCTTTGACGAAGATTACTTCGAACGAATCTTTTATGGAAACAGTCGACCTGTGATACACCTTTCGCTACTTGCTGGAGAGTACAGCCTACAAGGTGTAGAGCAGAGCAAACCCTTTGCAAACGTAAATCTATCTCTGCGACAGAGAGTCAACATGGGGCGTGTTCAGCTCAACGCTCTACTACTTGGTGGTGTCATATTGGGAGATGTCCCATACCCGCTTCTCAACCTTCCAATGGGTTCTGGTGATTATAGTACAGCGCTTTACCACTTCAACCTTTTAGATCATGCGACTATGGCAAGCGACATATATTCAGAGCTACACATGACAATAAACTTCGGAGGTGCAGTATTTAATAAACTGCCCGTGCTCAAAAATGTATACTGGCGCGAAGTCTTAGGTTTTAAAGCGTACTATGGCGATCTTATGGGTGAACACTCATCCGTACTAGAGATCCCCGAATTCCTAAGAGCACCATCCTCACACCCATACACAGAGCTAACAGCTGGAGTCACAAATATCTTCAAACTACTGAGAGTTGATTATGTCCGTTGTTTAGATAACTACGCCATAGAGCAGGGATACGCACTGCGAGACGGCGTGCGCATGACCTTAGAGTTAAGTTTCTAGTTCTTGAATAATGTTGCTGAGTAATATAACTATTCTAAACCATGCAGCAGAGAATCTGTATAGATCAATTCAGCGTAGTTATTGTAGGTCTCACAAAGTGCTTTGTCGTTGATTGTAAAGAGTGCTAATTTAATACCTAAGATATTACTCATAAACCACAGTTTGTATTGTGGCATATAATGGTATCCCATTGCAACCCAATCAACGCCTCCACTAAGTAAAATTCTTGGGTGAAATAACTTACGTATAGATCCACCAAGACTTAACATTGGAACATAACCATGTCTCTTTAATTCGATATAGCTTGATACACTAAATGCCTCAACAAGTACTCGATCTTTCATATTCGAAAAGTACATATCCAAAAGGCGATAATCATCAACTTTATCTGTAACCAAAGTGATATGAGGGTGCTGTTCAAAGAATCGTGCGATATCGTCAGCACCAGCAACGTCATAACCTAAGTATTTTCGACTCTTAGCATCCTCAAACGTTGTTGGATTTCCACCCATATCTGCAAATCCAGTCTGTTTGTTGAAGGTTGTCCAATCGTGCCCTGCAATCAACTTATTGTCACTTGTTACAATAAAATCTATCTCTATAGCTCGGTAGTTAAATTCTGCTGATTGTTGTGACGCTTTAATAGTATTTGTATAAGTATTACCATCAAGCACACCACCGGCATGTGCAATAAACTTCTCTTCGATAGGCGTGGATGCTATTCGTCCTTTATTGCGAATATTATAGCTGTAATTAATTACAGCTATAACTAGGAGTACTCCTAGTAAAATTTTTGTTGTTTTCATCACTCTTTTTCTTACTCTGCCAAAAGATTATTGTACTGTATTAACTCTGACAGATAGCTCGCCTCTTCAAATTTTTCACTATCAAATTCTTCGATCCTCGGAGATATCATAGGTGGGGTAAGCCCCATATATGTGCTATCCACGACACCCATCGCCCATAGCAGCGTTGGATAGATACTAATCTGTTGAGGAATATGCTTAGGTCTATAACTGCTGTGGTTAATAGGATTACATAACAACATCTGCATATCTCGACCATTATCTCCAGCTGCAATGCGCCATGAATGATCTGAGACTATAAGCACTGTTGTGTTATCGAGAGTATTGCGCTGCTCCAAAGCTTTAAACAACCGCTCAATCTCCCTATCTGTATATTGTAATGAAATATAGTAGTGGTACATACTCTCTCCCTCCTTATACGTTGTGATTGGGTGTAGAGGCTCCCGGTCATCATCGAAAGGCATGTGAGAATCGCCCGTAATAACTGTATAGATATAAGGAGTATCAAGAGGTATTGTTCTTATGTCCGTTATTAAGTGCTCGAATAGATCAATATCTTTTAACCATTGACTTTTATAAATATTTTTCTGCAAATTATTCTTATCATATACCTTACCTGCTTCACATCCCATTAGGTGATTTATACCTACTGCTTTTGCAGCGCGAGGCTGTGACCAAAATAACGTATCTGTAATCGTTATCAATTTAGTTACGTATTGGTCATTTCTCCTGCGTAAACTCTTCTGAATAGATGGTAAATATGGCTTAGCGTTTATATTATAAAGAAAATAATCTTTCAATGGTTTTTGACCTGATAGTGTTATCATCTGTCCATCCATCGAAACTCCAGCCCCAATATTATGTTCAATATATGGAACAAATATATTTGTGCTATCTTTTGTTAAATTAAAACAGAAAGGCATTGACTCCTCAGTTATCCCTTTGCTCGTCAAAGATTCAACAAGAATAACTATTAGGTCTCTTTTCCCATCTGTATAGTTCTTTATCTCTCGAATATTCTCAGATGCAATATTACGTAACCTTTTAACCGCTTCAAGGCGCTCTTCAGAAGTTATTACTCTAATCTCAAATCCATTACACAACTCATCTATCCAAGCAAATGGTATAGAAACCCTAAACGGCAAATCAGTATTAGCATCATGTATGATTTTCGACTTATTAATCGAATTTGCAATAGGTACATAAAATGGCACGCATGTTAGTAATATTAACAATATTAACAGTTTACTTTTATATATCTTTTTTCTTGGGGGGGGGGGGG